>JBGTHN010000076.1:0-4233 GCA_041746235.1 Pyrinomonadaceae bacterium
AATTTGTTCAAAACAACTTGCGGAACAGAATCGCGTTTCAATTCAATAACGATTCGCATTCCTTCACGACTCGATTCATCACGAATTTCCGAGATACCTTCGAGCCGTTTATTGTTAACGAGTTCCGCGATCTTTTCGATCAAACGTGCCTTATTTAACTGATAAGGGATTTCCGTAATAATGATCGCATTGCGTTCACGTTTGCCGTTACCGAGAATATCGATCAAAGCCTTCGCACGCATTTTGATAATGCCGCGTCCGGTTTTATAAGCTCTGTGAATTTCCTCACGACCGTAAATAAATCCGCCCGTCGGAAAATCCGGTCCGGGAACGATCTCGATCAATTCATCAATCGTAATTTTTGAATTTTTAATAAGTGCGATCGTCGCATTAACGATTTCCGTCAAATTATGCGGCGGAATCTTCGTTGCCATACCAACAGCAATTCCTTCCGAACCGTTGATAAGCAAAGTAGGAACACGCGTCGGCAAAACTTTCGGTTCACTTAAAGACTCATCATAGTTTGCCTGAAAATCAACAGTTTCCTTTTCAATATCGGCTAACATTACGCTGGTGAGTTTTTCCATTCTCACCTCGGTGTATCTCATTGCCGCCGCTGAATCGCCGTCAACTGATCCGAAATTCCCTTGACCTTCAACCAACGGATAACGCATCGAAAAATCCTGTGCAAGACGAACAACCGTGTCATAAACAGCGGTATCACCGTGCGGGTGGTATTTTCCGATACAGTTTGAAACTGCACAGCCTTCGAGCAAAAATTCGTGTGATTCGTGTTCGATCTGAATATCGTATGTTTCAGCTTTTTCGCCTTTGTCAGATACTGAGATTACATCTAAAACCGAGTAATTTTCGATCAGATTTTTCAATTTACCAACCAAAGGTGAGCCGATTCTTTCGAGTTTTTGCAAAATACCCCAAGATTCGATCTGTCTGTAAGATAATTTCTTTTCACTCAGATCGGTTGAATAACGAATTTTTGAACCATTTTGATATTTGATACCGGAACGGAATTTTCTGCCGTCCTTATCTAAATACCAACCGCCGCCGATGTGTTTCTCGGAAAGTTCGTTCCAAATTTTTTCGCTTGGAATTGATTCGGTTTCGAGATTAAGAGTTCGGCGAGTCCAATTTGCGAGTTCATTGGCTAAAGTCTGTTTGCGTGAAACCTTTAAATGAGACTTTGTTAAAAGTGCGAGCCTCGAAGCGTTTTCACCTGTTAAATTGAAAATGTAATTTGTAAAGTTTTGATTTTCATTCGCATTTTGATTAAAAACAATACCGTGAATCCCACAATCAGCAAGCATAATCTGCATCTGCTTGATAAGTGTTTCCGATGCCGAACAAAGAACTGCTTCACGTTTACTTTTCTCATATCGGAAAAACCCGTCGCCATCAATAAATCCGGCAATAAACGGTGCGAATAATCTTCTATCTTCCAATATCCATTTTGGAACTTCTTTTTCATTCGACTTGTTTTCGCAAATCTCAAAGGCTTCATCAAAACCGCTGAAACGCAAAGTTGTTTGCGGTTGATGATGTTCCTGATAAATTTTCTTTTTACTGAAATATGATTTAACTGAATTTTCAGCACAAACTTCCGCAACAAATTCGAGTGGTTCTTTATCAACCATCGAAATACCGACACGGCTTGAACGCCCTCTATCGGTCAAAAAACCTTCTGCAACCAATAAACCTGCGGTGTATGCGAGATTTGATTTTTGTTTATCAAAATGATCTTCGGGAAAGCCCAAACTTCTCGGACTTGCCACCAAAACTTTTTTACCGCATAGGTTTTCGGCTTTTTCCCAAACGATCTCTAAATCCTCGTTCAAAATGCGGAACTTCTGATCTTTAGTAGCCGTTATCGAAACTCCATTAACGAGATTGACATTGACAACTTCGCTCGGCGGATTGTGAAATGTTTGAACGACACGGCTTGTAAAACCGTCCGGCATTAAAACTTCTTCGCCGATCTCGATCTCTTCGATCGGCTTCAAACCTTTTTCGGTATGCACGAGCGTTCCTGCGACAAAACAATCGCCAACGACACGAGCCGATTTTTTGTATGGTTTGTTGTAGTAGTTGCCGAGTTCCTGCATTGCCCAAAGAACGCGGCGGTGGACGGGTTTTAAGCCGTCGCGGACATCCGGTAATGCACGTCCGATGATGACGGACATGGCATAATCCAGATAAGACCGTTTCATCTCATCTTCAATATTTATCTGATTTTTATCTAAAGTTGAATCCATTAAAAATTTTACCTTCTTATAAGAAATTTGTTAGTTTGCGAGTTAAGTTCAAAAGGCGTGAACATTGAAAAATGTTGGAAATAATAGCCCATTAAATATTTCTATATTTTATAGGTAAATTGCCTATTTAGCAACTTACCAAACCTTTTCAAATCTGGACTTTAAATCATTTCCCATAGAGATTTTTGTCAGATTGCAATGATAGATTTTCTAACAAAAAATCTGACTTCGACAAAGTAATTATGCAAACAACATTAGACCCCAAAACCGAAACCGACGAATCCCGCAGAATAAACCGAATTGCTTTAACTCTGCCAATGAGAGTTGAGGGAAAAGATGACCGAACTGCAAAGTGGGACGAAATAACCCGATTAAAAGACATTTCGCCATTTGGTGCGGGCTTTACATTAAAACGACCGATAAAACGCGGACGGCTCGTGCAATTGACTCTGCCGATGCCGAGACGTATGCGGTGTTTCGATTATGTAGAACCGCAATATCGAGTATGGGCGATTGTGCGGAGATGTATCACATTAAGAAATTCTGATATAGAAAGTTATTTTATCGGAGTCGCATTTATCGGCAAAATTCCGCCGAATAGTTATTTTGATAATCCTGCACAATTATATGAAATTTCGCATCGAGCCGAAGAAGGATTATGGCAAATAAAAAATGCACAGGAAAATCCTGACGAAACAAATGTTCCGAAAGAAGATCGAAGACATTCACGTTATGGAATTCCGGTGAATCTGACAATTGAAGTTATTGATATAAATGGAAATGTTCTTAAAGGCGAACCGACCGTTTCGGAAAATATAAGTCTTGGCGGAGCGTCAGTTTTTACATCGCTAACTGTCGAGATCGGTTCTTATATAAAAGTTACAAGTTCACAATACGACGTTTCAATAAAAGCAATTGTGCGTGGAAAAAGAATGGGTCCAGATGGAATTCCGCGTTTACACATCGAATTTATTGACCATTTATTTCCATTGGAAGGCATCGAATTATAAATACAAAAACCACTTGCATGTTTTATTAAACCTCATAAAATCTGACACAATTGGAGCAAGTGAAAGATTCTCAAGAAAATTATAGAAAACCTTCGCCAAAGATCGTTGCAATCGTTCGGTGTTTTAGTTTGTTTTTCAGCAAGATATTTTGGCGAATAGAATTTCTACACACCGAAAACATTCCGCAAGATATTAAAAAAGGTCTGATCGTTTCGGCTAATCACCCAACTTATCTTGATCCGTTTTGGATCGGCATTTCGATCAAAAACGATTTACGCTTTATGGCTTGGGATGAAGCGTTTGAAATATTTTTTATTGGTCGCTTATTAAGTTTATTGGGTGCATTTCCCGTAAGTCTTGAACGTGGCGGGACGATCAAAGCATTAAAAGAATCATTAAAGGTTTTGAGAAAAGGCAAAACGCTTTTCGTCTTTCCCGAAGGCGAGCGAGAATTTGCAGATGGTAAACTTTTGCCATTCAAAACAGGTGCGATACGCCTTGCCTTGGAAGCAAATGTGCCGATCTTACCCGTTACTGTTCGCGGTGGAAATAAAATTTGGTCGCGTGATCATTATTTCCCACGACTCGGCAAAGTTCAAATTATTTATCATCCGATAATTGAATTTTCAAAACCAGATAACAAAGAAAATCTTCAAGCATATATCGAAGATATGAATAAAAACCTCGAAAAAATTATCGCCTCGGAAATGTAATATTTTACAAAACTTTAAGGTTTTGGAGGACTTGGCGGCTGTCTTCTACGTTTTAAACGTCTTTCTTCTTCAACTCTCCTTTTCATTTCCAAAGCGTCCCGAACCTGTTTTTGTTGTTCAGGCGTAAGTTGATCATATTCCTCTCGTGTTATCGGCGGTGGCGGTGGTCTTTTTACGATAATCTCTTTTTTATTGATCGTAGTGTCTTTTGTTTCGATTTTACCGTTTGAAACAGTTGCA
>JBGTHN010000077.1:0-6929 GCA_041746235.1 Pyrinomonadaceae bacterium
AAAGATATTGGCACGAAGACATCATCGAACCCGAAGTTTCTATTACCGAAAACGGAACGATCATCGCTCCTGAAAATGCCGGAATCGGTTTTGAAATTAAACTGGATAGAATTGATAATTTATCGGTTAGAGCAATAGAAATTAGGGGAGAAAAATCAATTTAAAAAAAGCAAAGACCAGTAAATTTATTGGTCTTTGCTCATTGGGATTTATTGGTTTAGTTACATTTATGGTTGCATAGCTCTAGTATTGTCGCCATAGACGGCTTGACTTGCAGTTGTAGCAGAAGTTCCGCCTGTGTTGTCGCCCATAATTACGCCGTCGCCCATTGTAACGCCATCGCCCATTGTAACGCCATTTCCCAGAACATTAGTTGCAAGTGAATTACTGTTCAAGAACATTGAACCATCGCCCATAATCACACCATCGCCCATCGTAACGCCTTGATAGACATTAACACCGCTACTTGTATTAGTAGTTTTGCGGAGAAGCGATGTGCCTGATAAATATGTTCCGTCGCCCATAATTACGCCGTTGTTATAGATGCCCTGTTTTAACTTCATCAGGTTCTCACCGTATAAATAGCCGTAATTTGTAATGATACCTTTGCCCCACGGATAACAGACATTTGAATAATGTATCCATGAGCATTGTCCGTTATTAAACTGATTGGTCAAGGTTCCGGTCAGCATCAAACTGCCGTTACTTAAAGTTGAAGCGTTGGATTTTAATAAGTTTAAAACCTCAGTCGCACCTTTGATATTGATTAGTCCCGCACCTTGTTCTAAAGTGTTCGCACCTTGAACCGGTTGTGCGGTGAACATCAAAATTGCCTTAGCCATTCCCGGTGTAATGTCCGGTCGGGCTTGAAAGAGCATTGCCGCCGCACCCGAAACTATCGGTGCTGCCATCGAAGTTCCGCTCAGATACATAACGCCTTCAGCGTTTGAAGCATTAGCATTTACATCCAATGAAGGATATCTGCGAACGAGACTAAGGCTGTTAGTTTTTGAAGGTGCAGATTTGGCACCGATCAATTTATTACCTGGAGCGATAATATCCGGCTTGACCAAATTATCGTAAACTCTTTTATTATTAACTGTTTTATAACCCCGTGTCGGTCCACGTGAACTGAAACTCGTTACCCTGTCATCCATACGATCATCGGTACCATAAGTATTGGCAGCACCAACAGTTAAAACCGAAGGTTCGATTCCCGGTGAATTGATAGATCCATAAAGTTTTGATCCGTTGGTAGCTTTACCATTGTTTCCCGCAGAAGCTACAACCAAAATACCTGCGTTGTAAGCTTGTCGTGCAGCGATACAAAGTGGATCGGTTGTATAGCTGTCTTTTGGCGGAGTTCCGAAACTGATGTTGATTACACGGATGTTATGAGCCGATTTGTTACTAATTGCCCAGTTAATTGCGGAAATTGCATTGCTTACTGAACCTGTTCCGTCATTACCTAAGACTCTTAAATTTAACAGCTTTGCATGAGGAGCTACTGTCTGATATCTATCTCCGACCGAATTAAGCCAGTTGCCGGCAACCATCGAAGCAACATGAGTTCCATGTCCGAATTTATCTTCAACTGTTCCTTGTCCGGTGAAATCTTTGTTGTAAACGACACTTCTCGAAGAAGCACCGTAAAGAAGCGAATGATATTCATCAACTCCGCTGTCAAGGATCGCCACACCAACTCCATTGCCCTGAACTTCAGGATTGTTACTGACGTTATACCAGGCTGATCCGGCTCCGGTTGTGTAAGCTACATGACCTGTCGAAATAGTCTGACGGTCAGGCGAGATATATTCAATGTCGCCATCTTGTGCTAATTCAAGCACTTTATTAAGTGGCAATTCAGCGACAACTAATCCGAAGTTATCAAAACTTTGCTTGTGTCTTCCACGAAGATTTTGGAATTTGAAACTCATTTCGTCGCGTGCCTCTTTGCTCGAAAGTTCTGAACCTTGTTGTTTTAGGCTGTTAATCTTGGAGTCAGTGTATTTGATTATGACTCGTTGCATCGCTTCGCCTTCATAGCTATAAAGTGAATCTGCTACTTTTTCTTCGAGGTCGGGAGCAAGTTTAGTTTTAAGTTCGACGGTTTGTTTTCCACCAATGAATTGCTTATTAAAACTTCCTGTCTTTTGAGCTTCAACTTTTATCGGGTTATATTGCCAAATAATAGCAAAAGCTAAAGTCAAAACTATCGAAATTTTTACAAAATTTAATTTACTACTCATTTTCCCTCAGTCGGTTTTAATTAATATTTTGGGAATGAGCTTCCGACACAAGTTTGCTCAACAATACTATGGCAAAAGCTGTGCCAATTATTTGAGTTGATGTAATTAGCTGTAAATGCAGTGGTTTAGTGGATTGATTAAAATTCGTTCATAATTTTAATCAATCAAAAAGACCGAATAAACAATTCAATTTGAATTAGTCTATTCGGTCTTTTTGATGTAATGAAAGATTTTACTTAACTATTTGAGATCAATCTAAGATTATTAGGATTTTGTTCGGCGATAGATGGGATTATCGAAATATTACCTTCGGTTACAAGTTTTATGGCTTTATCAGCAGAGATCGGACGTGAGAATAAATAACCTTGTCCGAGATTACAACCGATTTCGCGGAGTTGTTCTAGCTGTTCGTTGGTTTCTACACCTTCTGCGACGACTTCCATTTTCAAACTTCTTGCCAAAGATATAATTGTTTTAACAATTTCTGTCGTGTTTGCCTCGGAGGTCATACGCATAATAAATGAACGGTCAATTTTTAGAGTTGTGATTGGAAGTTCGTGTAAATAGTTCAAACTCGAATAACCTGTGCCGAAATCGTCGAGAGCAACATTTACGCCAATTTCATTTAGTTCATTTAATACTTGAGCAGTATTTTGCAGATTCTTTGCCATCGCACTTTCCGTTATCTCTAATTGCAGACAGTGTGGATTAAGTCCTGTTTCTCTTAAAATATTGCCGACATTTTTAACAAAATCAACCTGTGCAAATTGTTTGTTTGAGGCATTTACGCTAACGATCAAATTTTCTAAATTAGGATTAGAAATTTGCCATTCACGCATTTGCCGACAGGCTTCCGCCATCGCCCAATTGTCCAATTTGGTTATTAAACCGTTTTCTTCAGCAATCGGAATAAATTCTGCGGGCGAAAGCAGACCGAATTTTGGATGATTCCAACGCATCAAGGCTTCAAATCGGCAAACTTGATTTGTGTCCAGTATTTTTACCGCTTGATAGTAAAGTTCAAGTTCGTTTTGTTCGATCGCTTTTCTCAGATCATTGGCAAGCCGTAACTCCCGTGTGGCGTTGGCAAACATATTTTCGTCGAAGATGACATAACAACCTTTTCCACGAGCCTTTGCTTGATACATCGCAACGTCCGCATCACGCAACATATCGTTTGGACTTGTATAACGTAGTTCACTTGTGGCAATGCCGATACTTGCATTGAGCGAAACCTCGTGTCCTTGTAAATAGATCGGTTTTGAAATGCTTTCTTTAATACGTTCGGCAACTACGATTACTTGCGAAATATCCTGAATCTTTTCGAGCAAAATCGTGAATTCATCGCCGCCGAGTCGTGCAACTGTATCGTGTGTGCGAACGCATTCGAGCAGACGTTTGGCAATTTCCTGTAATAATTCATCACCGATATTATGTCCGAGCGAATCATTTACCATCTTGAAACCGTCAAGGTCTAAGAAAAGTGTAGCAAGAAGTTTATCTCTTTTATCCGAAGAATTTACCAGTGCTTTCTCAAGTTTGGCGATCAGAGCTTTGCGGTTTTGCAAACCTGTCAAAACATCGTGCATTGCATCATAACGGAGTTTTTCTTCCGCTTCTTTGCGAAGCGTTACGTCTTGGATCTGAAAAATAAAATGACGTAAATTGCCTTGTAAGTCGCGTGCCGTTGAAACGCCCAATGCTCCCCAAACTTCTTTTTTATGTTTGTTAATAAAGCGAACTTCCGTTTGAAAAGCGGGAATCTTGTCATCCAGCAAACTTTGCGTTTTTTTCGTAACTTCGGGAAGGTCTTTATTATCCAAAACATCCTGATAATAAGTTGAAAGTAATTCTTTTTCCGTTAGAGAGAGAATTTTTTGCAGACTTTCATTTACTTGCAACCACTTTCCTTCGGGCGAAACGAGTGCCATTCCGATCGTTGCATATTTGAACGAACTGCGAAAACGAGCTTCGGATTCTTGCAAAGCATCGTGACTTTTCAGATAACTTGAATAAGTTAAATAAACCAAAAAGATTATCGGAGAAACGAGCAAAATTGCGATAAATCCGATCGCACTCAGCAGTTTAACAATCATTCCGGCAACAGCTGCACCGACGAAAAATGTAATACAACTCCAAAGAAAATAAGTTGACCACGTTTTCCATAAATCCTTTCCTAATTTCAACGCTTGCAGTATGGAAATTGAGACCATACTTCCCAAATAATGCGTCAGAGCCATCAGACAAAGTGCTAATATAAAAGAACTTAGTTTTGAAGTTTTTGAAATTTGAGTCGGATTGCCGTAGAATAATTGAAGGACAAAGGCAGTTAACCAGGTCGCACAAGCAACAGCACAAACATTAAAAAGATAAGTTCTAACCAGACGGCTTCGCAGTCTGATGGTCGAAGCAAGTGAATCAACCGTTGCTGTTAAAATAGCCGCCGGAGCACCCCATAAAAGTAATGCAAGAAAAATAAAAGCATCCGAAACGGTAATTGTTCCGTGAAATTTGGGGAATTTTATATTAATGCGGGAAGCAACAAAGGCAGTAAATATAAGTAATAAAAGGAATTCCGATTCTATTTTTAAAGCAAAAAGTTCAAAGAAGGTAAAAGCAAGCACAGCAAGTCCGCAAACTATTACTAACCAGCGGTAAATCTCCATTAAGATAGGATTGTGTATCTTTGCTTTCTTCATTTATATTGTTCTTAAAGGTTTGAACTGTTCTTAGAATGTTCTTTGCGGAAGTGGTAGGTTGGATATATTTGGAAGTTTGTCGGAGTTGAGCGAATTACCCGTAATCATTATACGTTATTTCTATTCGCACTTACAACAAAAACTTCTTTTACTTTTCAACCGATATTTATGTATATTCTAGTTTCAACTCTTCTTTAGGTTTTAAACCTGCTCGCAATTTTACTGACAACTACCGTGCCAAGATGAAAATCGCTACAATATAAAGAGATATAAGAAAGTAAAAACACTAAGTGGAATATAATCAGTCAGATTGAATGACTTTAATAATCAATATGAACAGAATTGCACAAAGCAATCTGTTTAGTTATCTTGAACACAAACATTTCTATATAAAATATTTACAATACAAACAATGAGTAATCACGAACCAAATAAAGTAATTTTTTCAATGGTCAAAGTGAGCAAGTTTTACGATAAAAAACCTGTTCTCAAAGACATATATTTATCATTTTTTTACGGTGCAAAGATCGGCGTTCTCGGACTAAATGGTTCGGGGAAATCTTCGCTTTTGAAGATAATCGCTGGAGTTGACACCGAAATTAACGGCGAAGTTGTTTTCTCCGATGGTTATACGGTTGGATATTTAGAACAAGAACCAAAACTTGACGAAACGAAAACTGTTAAACAAATCGTCGAAGAAGGCGTTCAGGAAACGGTTGATCTGATGGCGGAATTTGAAACCATCAACGCTCAATTTGCCGAAGAAATGGACGACGACGAGATGATGCAACTGCTCTCACGGCAAGGTGCTGTGCAGGACAGACTCGATCAATTGAATGCTTGGGATATTGATTCACGTCTGGAAATGGCAATGGACGCATTACGCTGTCCGCCTTCGGATGCAAAAATCGAAAATCTTTCGGGTGGAGAAAAACGCCGTGTCGCTTTATGTCGGTTGTTACTTCAAAAGCCCGATATTTTATTGCTTGATGAGCCGACAAACCACTTGGACGCGGAAACAGTTTCGTGGCTTGAACAGCATTTGCAAAAATACGAAGGCACGATCATTGCCGTAACACACGATAGATATTTTCTCGATAATGTTGCAGGTTGGATTCTCGAACTCGATCGCGGCGAAGGCATTCCTTATGAAGGAAATTATTCGTCGTGGCTTGAGCAAAAACAAAAGCGTCTGGCAGGCGAGCAAAAAACTGAAGACAAACGTCAGAAGACTTTGCAACGCGAACTTGAATGGATTCGTATGTCGCCGAAAGGTCGCCACGCAAAATCGAAAGCTAGAATCAACGATTATGAAGATCTCGTCAAACAAGATGTCGAAAAGCGTTCGGAAACTCTGGAATTGTATATTCCGCCCGGACCGAGACTCGGCGATATTGTTATTGAAGCAAAAGATGTTTCCAAGGCTTTCGGGCTTAAACTTTTGTTTGAGAATTTGGAATTTTCACTTCCACCGGGCGGAATTGTCGGTGTAATCGGTCCGAACGGTGCCGGAAAAACAACTCTATTCAAACTCATCACAGATCAGGAAGAACCTGATAAAGGAACTTTTAAAGTCGGCGAAACGGTTAAACTCGGCTACGTTGATCAATCGAGAGATTCGCTTGCCGCCGACAAAACCATTTGGGAAGAAATTGCTGACGGACTTGATCTGGTTAAACTTGGCGAACGTGAAATGAATTCGCGTGCTTATGTTTCGCGTTTCAATTTTTCGGGAAGCGATCAGCAAAAACGCGTCGGACAACTTTCGGGCGGTGAAAGAAATCGTGTCCATTTGGCAAAAATGCTAAAAAGCGGTGCGAATGTTTTATTGCTTGATGAGCCAACCAATGATTTAGACGTAAATACAATGCGTGCGTTGGAAGAAGCACTCGAAAACTTCGCAGGTTGTGCTGTTATTATTTCGCACGACCGCTGGTTTTTAGACCGCATCGCAACCCACATTTTAGCGTTTGAAGGCGAT
>JBGTHN010000078.1:0-2956 GCA_041746235.1 Pyrinomonadaceae bacterium
TCTCGCGTTTTTTCAAACAATTTTGCTTCATCTTTCGGATTATCTGCCGAGTAAGTTCCAAGTTGATAAATATCCATTCCAACGGGAAAAGTCGGAGGTTTATAACCGATATAAATCCCCATATTTTTAGAAGTCCAATCATCAGCAATGTTAATTTCAAAAGATGGCGAATATTCTTTTGGAGTGAAAAGCCAATAATTTCGTTTTGCATCATAAGACCAAACAGTTTGCGTTTGTGTTGCAACCGTATCGAATATTTCTCGCCAAGTCGGTTTGTAGCCCGCCGAAAAAGGTGAACCCAATTTAATATCACCAATTTCTTTATGGTCTGTATGAATCGCCAAATCCTGAACAGCAAAAAGAAAACTACCAAATGAGCTAAAGTTCCCGCGAATCGGACTTGCTTCAAGTCTGGTTGAAAGTAATGTTTTCTGCTCTTCCGCCGATATTGCCGAACCATTGTTATCAATTTCAACGCCATCTTGAGCATAGCCTTGAAAACCTGTTGCTAAAATAACAACTATTAAGATAAAAAATAAATAATTCCTTTTCATATTTCCTCAATTTATACCATTTGATACCGAGCCTTACAATTCGGGCATTCAATCATTTTTTTCTGTCCGCTGATCGGGATTGTCGGGATAATAAAAAATAGAGTGATAAAACGCATTCCGGTTTTTTCGGTAAAATTTGTCAGCGTTCCGCATTCCGTGCAACGAGTTAATTCCTGCATTTTTTGCGATCCCCAAGTGATAAATTTAGTGCCGATTATAAAAAACATAATGTGATTATTTTACTTTATTTGATCTCAATTCGCTAAAAAAGTTTTCAACGTCTGCGTTCGACTTCAAACGGAACAATTTTATATTATCAAACTTTTTCAAACGTGCTTCATTGTTCGGGTTTTTATCCCGTTGAAAATTCCAGACGTATTTGAGAAATTCCCAATCGAATCTTTCATAACAACCTTCTGCCATATCTGGACGAGTTCGTTTGTAATACTTTAAGGTTCTTTTTATCACACGCCAAGTGCAAACCGTTCGTGGAAAATCAAGCCAAATTACGGTATCGCAACGTTTCATACGAAATTCCATCGTCCCGCCGTAATTGCCATCCATTATCCATTCATCGCCTTTGACGAGTTCCTCAACTGTCTTGAGCCAATCATTTTCATCAGGTTCAGTCCAATTCGGTTGATGATAATAGCTGTCAAGATGAATCAATTTTAATTTCGTGATTTTGTGAAAACGCTTCGCAAAGGTAGATTTTCCCGCACCGCACGAACCGATGACCAATATTTTTTTCATTAGAGAATTTTACGCAACTATGCGGAATTTGGTTTTTGCCATTTTTGCAAAAGTTCCGTTTCCCTTTCAACGGAAATTCCCGCTTGTAAGTCTTTTTCGAGAGTTTTTCTCCAGTTGTAAGTTTCTGTAATCGTTTCTTGAAGCGGACGAAATTTCAAACCTTTTTTAATTGCTTTGTCCACATTTGCGGTTAAAAACCCTTTTATTTCCAAATCGGAAGCGGGCAAATAAAGCGGCATATCGCTCCAAGGTGCAACATTTTCATTACTCAAAAACTCTTCATCAACCCAAACAAATTCGGCATTGCTCGTTGTTGCATCTTTGATCTCTCCAAGCATTTCGCCAAATGTCATTACTTGCGGTTTTCCTGTTGCGTTGTAAATTCCCGATTCATTATTTTCGACCATATACATCGTCCATTTTGCTAAATCTTCGGCATCAATAAATTGAACGAAACTTTCGGGATTTCCGGGTGCGAGAACCTTTCCGCCTTTAGCAACACGCATTACCCAATATGTCCAACGATCGGTAAAGTCGTATTTTCCGACGATCAAACCGGGGCGAATAATCAAAGCGTTTTCGCCAAAATGTTTATGAACCGCTTCTTCGCAGAGAACTTTTAAAGCTCCATACATTTCGCCCAAGATCATTCCGTTCAACTCACCTTTCGGATCAATTTCGGCAAATTCTTTTTCTTGTTCGGCAGTTAATTCAGCAAGTTTCGTATTTTCATCAAAACCAATTTTACTAAAATCTCCGTAAGCGGAAACGGATGAAATAAAAACGTATTTTCCAACCGACTCTTTCAAAAATTCCGCCGAAAGTTCAACCATTTGCGGCAAATATCCGCAAGTGTCTATAACAGCATCCCAAGATTTCCCGTTTAGTTTTTCCAAATCGGAATATCTGTCGCCGAAAATTTCCTCAATGTTTTCAGCGTTTTCGAGTTGATGATTTCCGCGATGGAATATTGTAACTTCGTGACCATTATCCAAAGTCGCATCAATCAAATGCCGACCGAAAAATTTTGTTCCGCCGATTATTAAGATTTTCATAACTCCTAATTCGGAATTTCAATTTCAAAAGTTTCAGAAAATATTTCCAACAGTTAATTTAAATCTATATAAACCTCCCGCCAATTTATGAAACCTAAAGGATTCGGCGAAAGATTTTTGATGTATGGCTGACACAATAATCCTGAGCCTAAATTATATAGAGGAATAACCGGCTGTTGTTCTAACAAATAAGTTTCTGCCTCGTTCAACAATTTATATCGTTTTACATTGTCGGTTTCGAGATCAGATTTTTCAATCATTTCGACATATTTCTTATCTGTCCATCCCGTTCCAAAACCGTTTTTTTCCGTAATAAAAATACTTAGATAATTGTATGGATCATCATAATCGCCCGCCATAAAACCGCGTGCAACTCCTTTATATTTGAGCGAGTTGCTTTCCTTCACAAAATCTTTAAAGTCCAATTCGATCAACCTGACAGATACGTTAAGTTCTTTTTGCCATTGTGATTTGATAAATTCGGCAAGTTCGATGTCATTTGTCAGACCGGAATGGATATATTCGATTTCGGGAAAATTTTGTCCTTTCGGATAACCCGCTTCAGCTAATAATTTTCTGGCTTCATCAGGTTGG
>JBGTHN010000079.1:0-2919 GCA_041746235.1 Pyrinomonadaceae bacterium
GAAAGCGATTGCAAAGATTTTATATAGATTTTTACTTGCGGATAAATATTCAACAGAAGTTGAAGTTCAATCTATATTCAAAAAATATGATGGAATAGTAACTATTGGTCATTATCCACCTGGAACAAAAGCAATATTTATGCCCGAACCCGAATATCCTGCCGCCGCAAAATCGGCGAATATTAAAGGAAAGGTTGTGGTTGAGATTTTAGTTGATGAAAACGGAAATGTTGAAGAAGCAAAGATCGCTTCGGGACATCCTTTGTTTCATAAAGTTTCACTTGAAACAGCAAAACAAACGAAATTTAAACCACAGAAGATCGGAGGAAAGCCTGTAAAAGTCAGAAGCACTCTTGTTTATAATTTTCAATAACTCAACGCAGATTCTTCCGCAGAAACGAAATAATTTTATAACCGTCTAAATAAACCCAAGGCTTTTCGCCCAAGGTGTAATGTCCACACGGGATTGAAACTTTGCTGTGTTTGATGTTGTGTTCCTTGAGTGCATTCATTGTGTCGAGAGATAAATCTAACGGGAATGACAGATCGTAAAGCGTGTAAATATAGCGTTGCGGGCGTTCGGGCAGAGTCGCCATTCTTTCGATATAATTCATTGGCGAAACGGGTGCCCAACATTCTCGCAAATTATCTAAAGTTATGTTTTTCTCCAAACTTTCGCGGACGTGATAGGTCGAGAGTCCACGCCACGCGACATCGGCAACATAACCCGAAACGTGGTTGAAAACGACGGATTTGATCGTCGGATCGTGCGTAAAAGCTAAGAAAGCAACACACGAACCGATGCTTGTGCCGACGACTCCGACTTTTTCATAACCTTGTTCATAAAGCCATCGAACTGCCGCTTTTGTGTCCAAAGTCGCTTGCCGAATTGATTGAATTGTCCGCCCGACATTTGGCGAAACGACAAAATCCGCACGTTCCAGATCAGGCGGCATACGCTCTTCGTGATACGGCAAAGTCAGACGCAGAGCCGAAATTCCGACTCGATTAAAAAACTTGCACAGATCAAAATAGCTTCCCGCTTTTGCATTCCAATGCGGAAGCACAACGACTGCCGCCTTTTTATCATTTTCGTGCGGAAAAAATTTTGCATGAGCCGTATTGTTCTCTATCGAAGGCGTTTCTATCGAACTTTTCCAGGATAGGTCTTGGATCTCATTCGTGATTCGTAATTCGTAATTCGTAATTTTATCTAAGGCAAAATATTCATCGCTATTTTCAATCACATCTTTGGCGTGTTGGCGAAAAACATCCATCGGATCACTGCCGTTTGGATTATCAACTACAAATTCCATGCCCCATTCAAACGGACGGACGATACGATTATCATCTCGCATCGCAAAATACCTTTCCCGTTTGTGCATATAGCGTTTGAACATAAGTTTTTAATGTTAGAAAAAAAAAAGCCCGTCTGCAATAGGCAAACCGACTTTGAAGGCTTGATAGCCGATTGTTTGTAGAAACTTTGGCTCTTTGGCGTTTGTTGATTTCATTCAAAACTTGACGGATTTTCTTTGTAGATTCGGCTGTCGGAACTTTTCCGCAACCCTGCGGACTCTTTCCGCAACTCTGCGGATTCTTTCCGCAACTCTGCGGATTCTTTCCGCGACTCTGCGGACTCTTTCCGCAACCCTGCGGACTCTTTCCGCAACCCTGCGGACTCTTTCCGCGACTCTGCGGACTCTTTCCGCGACTCTGCGGACTCTTTCCGCGACCTTGCGGAGTCTTTCCGCACCCTGCGGACTCTTTCCGCGACACTGCGGACTCTTTCCGCGACACTGCGGAAAGAATCCGCCTTGAATCACACATCCGATCTTGATCTGCTTTAATTGTCAAAGAGCCGAAACTTTAATGAATTTTCGGCAAAATGTATTTTACCTGTTCAACTTCGACCAAATTCGCAATTTTTTCTATTGCAATTTCGCCGATTATTGTGTTTTTGCCATCGTCATTAATTATTTCAAAGCCCAAATCTTTTAATTTGTCTATCGTTTCGGCTGTTCTGTTTGCTAGTTCGATTTTAAGTCTTGCTTTGCCGTTTTTAACAAACTTTGTTTCATTTGTTGTGTTTTTATTCTCAGCTTTTTGCAGACGCTCAACCAAATCATAAACCCAAAAATGTAGTTTTTGTTTGAATTTGTAATTTGCAGATTCTTCAGGCGTAGTCGCTGTTGTTTCGTTTGTAGAATTCGGAATGACAACAGGCGTTGCACTGCCATTCCCAAAGTTATAGACGATTACACCCGAAACCTGCACGGGTTGACCGGAAAGTATTGTCGGTGCAAATTTCGATTTTTGAGCCGCTTGAGTTGCCGATGCACGCAAAAGCGGATGTCCCGAAATAGGAGTTGCCGAAATGACATTTCCTTTTTCATCAATCGTAACCTGCACAGTAACTGAACCGCTGACATTTGCCGAACTTATCCCCGCCGGATAAGCCGGAGCAGGCAAACTTGTTGCTTTTCCATTGACAACTCCGCCCGAAATTCTACTCGGCACTGATTTGGAATTTGGCACAGGCGTTCCGACAGGCGGTGGCGGAGGTGGCGGTGCGGTGGCGTTTCCAATTCCGTTACCATTGCCATTTCCGATTCCTGAACCTTTTACATTTCCACTGGTTCTGTTCACAACTCCTAGTTCAACACTATTTATTCTTGGCGGAGTATTTACCATTTCGTTTGCTCTAGAATTTCTTTTTCCAATTGCTCCTTGTAAAATAAATCCATGTGAATCACTACTTGTTCTAAAGCCTTCACCAAAAGTTCCACTTGCAGATTCGACTGGAACTTCAACCGTAACAGGTTTTCCGCCTTGTGTTCGGACAACTTCTTCGACGGCGACAAACGATGTGAATTCCGTTAATAGTCGAAATTCAAGTCCGAGATTTGTTATCGTTTC
>JBGTHN010000080.1:0-7394 GCA_041746235.1 Pyrinomonadaceae bacterium
AGGTGCGGATATTGACGCAACCGAAACGGCTCGCAATTATTTTGAACCATTTCCGCCTTCATCACCTTCGATCGCGTTTATAAAAAACGGCGAATTAGTAAAATTGTTTGAACGCAAGGACTTAGAAGGTCGTCCGCCACAAGTTATTGCTCAAGAATTAATGACAACATTTAACGAAGTCTGCGAAAAAACAGAAGCAGCAAGTAGTTAGTTTGAAACAAAAATAAACAAAAGAAAAACCGTCAAACATTGGCGGTTTTCTTTTGTTTTAAATCAATTTCCCGCAAATTTCTTAATGCTCCTTCAACGATCAAAAGCTGACCGATCGAATATGTGATCATTACCAATACACTTCCGAAAAGTATCGGGCTGACAAAGCGATTAATTCCCAATATCGAATCAGAAACTACAAACAAAATAGTCCCGATCACGCTTATTTTACCAAAACTTTGTTGTGCAAAATCGAATGCCAGAAAACTTGTCATCAGCATCAATGAAATAATCAAACAATAAACAAACACAGGAAATTTCAAATGTGACAGATACGGAAAAAGTAAGAAATAAAAAGTCAAAGTGTATAAAAGAACCGCTAGGACGATAATTGGGTTGGTTTTCGTTTTATGCAAATTATGCTTTCTGCATTTCCAAAAATAAATGACATAAAATATGTGTGCGATAAGAAAACTGATCAATCCAAAAATGAAAAGTGAATGAAAATGTTTATCAAGCAACAAAATTACATCGCCGAGCCAGGAAAAAATTAGGGCGGCGATTATCAGATTTTTTAAAGTCGGAAGGTTTTTGCTGTGATATTTGAAATAAATTATCAAAATTAGCATCAATGATGGCTTTGAAAATACTTGAATTGGCAACAATTGCAAAATATTTGCTGAGCATTCAATAATCAAAGCCGCAAAGAAAACTATTATTAACCCTTTTGATTTCATAAATTTATCTTAATACAACGTCAAAATTTTGCGTAATAGAAATAATATATTTGCGTTAGTAATGTAAAACCGTGTAAAATATGTTTTAACAAGCGTTCTGCTTGATAAAATTCCAAATATTTATCCCCGTTTTAGTATTAATGTCAATAAATCAAAGAAGACACATTCGTTTAACCATTGATATTCCTGTGTTTCGTTACACAAAAACGGGGGAAAAGATCAAGCTGATGATATATCAAATCAGCATCGGTGGATGTTTTATCGAATGGGAAGAATCAATCGAAAAAAATGATGAATTTAGGATAGAAATCCAACTTCCAAATAAAAATTGGTTGCCTCTTTATTGCCGGGCATTGTATCGAAAAGAAGGAGACGGCATTGGAGTGGAATTTGTTGATATTACAAAATTTGAACAAGAATTAATTGTTCAAATAATGCTGAAAAATTTGGCTGATGATGGAATTCCATTAAATATTGATCCGTTCTCACAACCCAAGACATTTTTACTTAACGAGACGGATAATTTTGAAATGAAGTCCTTTTCTATTCAAGAATAAATCAATCATTCATTAGTTTCGGACGCATTTTGATTGAAGCGATTTTCCATGATCTTAACAAACGAAGCAGATTCCAATTCTTCATCATTCAAACCCGTTTCATTCAAAACCTTGTTTTTCTCAAACGCACCGCAACTAATTCCACGCAAAAAGAAATTCAAAAGACCTTCCGCCGAAGCCATATCATCAAATTGATTTCCAGTTGTCATCGCTTGCGTAGCTTTATCCAAAAAGCCTCGCAATCGTTTTGTTTGTGAATCACTTGATTCGAGAAAAAATGCGTAAACGGCGGCGTAACGTGCGACTAATTGGGCTGGATGTAAATCCCAGCTTTGATAAAAACCGTTTATCATCGAATGTGTGATGTTATTAAAATGCTTTCGCCAGGCGTGTTTTACGGCAAGTTTGTTTTCGGCGATTTGTTGAATCGTTAAATTTTCACCACGATAGATCGGAATCGGCATTTCGGTCGTTACGGAATCTGACAAACGAATTCCAAAAGGTGCTAGCGAAACCTGCATCATATTTCGGGCAAAATTACACGCTTCGTGGCGTATGTGTTGATGAACCGCCGTGATTCCAAAGCTCGAAGTGTAATCATAAGCTCCAAAATGTGCCGCCACACAACGCCCATTTGAAGCCAAAACCAAATCCTGCATATTCATAATAGATTCAGGTGTTTCGATTAAAATCTCGATATTGATTTCGCCGATTTGTAAGTTATTTTGCTGTTCAAATTCGCTCAATAATTCATCTAAAATTTCAGTTTCTTCTTTAAACTTTACTTTCGGCAAAGTTACAACAAAATTATCCGGCAATTTTCCATCTGTTTTTTCAAGCAAATTCGTCAAGAATAATTCGAGTGTTCTAACTGCACGTTTTCTAGTTTCGGGTTGAAAAGATTTAACACGAAAACCACAAAACGGAGTTTTAACTGCTGACTGCTGACTGCTAACTGCTAACTGCTCCGCCGCCGAAACACAATGCGAATCTTCTTCTTCGTTTGTGCGAATTCCGTAACCATCTTCAAAATCTATCCGAAAATCTTCAATGGGTTCTCGTTTTAATTTATCAAACACCTTTTGATAGATCGTCCAGTCAAACCAAGCATCATAATTTTCTGCTTTAACTTTTTCGGGATTGTCTGCCAAAGAAAATTCTAAATCTTGCCTTGCATCTTCATATTTCGGCAATGAATCCGCACCTTTTAACCACATTGCATTGGCAAATTCAACAAAATTCGGAGCGTAATTTTCCAAAGATTTCAACGCCAAATCGCCTAATTTTCTCGGCGTTTCAGCTTTAAATAAGTTTGCTCCGCCATAAACAACGTGAACAGGTTGGCGAATTACGAAATGCGAATTACGAATTACGTTTGGTAGTTTTGAATCGAATAGTTTTTCAGCTAATTCAGTTAGATTATTTTTCATCTTATTAAAATAATTCATCCATCGCTTCTTCCAAATTTCGCACGCCGACAACTCTGATTCCTAGCAGTTTTTCCAAACCTTTTTTGTTAGACATTGGCAAAATCAATTTCTTAAAACCTAGAGTTTGAGCTTCTCTTGCTCTTGATTGGGCTTGCAAAACTCCGCGGACTTCGCCGGTTAAGCCGACTTCGCCGAAGACTGCGGTTTCGGGTGGGATTTGGAGGTTTTTGAAACTTGAGGAGATTGCCGCGATTACGCCTAGATCGGCGGCGGGTTCATTGACTTCTAAGCCTCCGGCGATGTTTATGTAAACGTCGTCGTTGGCGAGTTGGAAGCCGAGGCGTTTTTCGAGGACGGCGATAAGTAGTGAAGTTCGGTTGTAATCAAAACCTTGTGCCATACGCCTTCCTGTGCCGTAATTTGTGCCTGAGACAAGTGCTTGAACTTCGACGAGCATCGGGCGTGTGCCTTCCATACAAACTGTTACAACCGAACCGCTTGCACCTTCGGGGCGTTCCTGCAAAAAGACTTCGGAAGGATTTCCGACGGGAACTAAACCTTCGTTCGTCATTTCAAATACGCCGATCTCGTTTGCCGCACCGAAACGGTTTTTGGTCGCACGGATGATTCGATGATTGTGATGTCTATCGCCTTCAAAATATAAAACAGTGTCAACAATATGTTCGAGTGCTTTCGGTCCGGCGATCGAGCCTTCTTTTGTAACGTGACCGATTAAAAAAACGGGCGTTGCAGTTCCTTTGGCAAACATCATAAATTCGCTTGCGGCTCCGCGAACTTGTGAAACTGAGCCGGGAGCGGATTCGAGTTTTTCGCTGAAAACTGTCTGAATCGAATCAACTATTACAAAATCGGGTTTTGATCTTTCTATTTCAGAAAATATCACTTCGAGATTTGTTTCCGGCAAAAGAAATAAATTATCAGCATTTAATCCAAGACGTTCGCCACGCATTTTTATCTGACGTTCGGATTCTTCTCCCGAAATATAGAGAACTTTTCCGCCCGTTTCACTCAATTTATTTGCAACGTCGAGAATCAAAGTTGATTTACCGATTCCAGGACTTCCTCCAATTAAAACAAGCGAGCCCGCAACAATTCCGCCGCCGAGAACACGGTCAAATTCTTCGATTCCGCTTGAAGTTCGTGCATCGTCTTGAGATTCAATATCTTTATAAGAAATTGGTTTTGTTTCACGAAATGTTGAAATTGATTTCCCGACATTTTTTCCGGTCATTTGTGCAGTCGGACGGAAAGTTTCTTCAACAAGAGTGTTCCATTTACCGCAATCCGGGCATTGCCCGTTCCATTTGCGTTCTTGATTACCGCATTCCTGGCAGACGTAGATTGTTTTTGGTTGTTTTGCCATTTCTTAGATTCAAACTTCAAGATTCAAGATTCAAAGATTTGATTCATATTTTACACTTTACATTTTTAATCTTAAATCTTAAATTCACTAATTACTTTGAATTTTTAATCTTAAATCTTGAATTCACAAATATGCCTACACCGAGTCAACACGCATTTTCGGAAAAAGTTACACTCATTACCGACGGAAAAAATCCGATCGGGCGTGCGGTGGCGATGCAGTTGGCTTTGTTTGGAAGTTATGTAATTGTTGGCGTTTCAAATCCGACGGAAGAAGATAAACGGGCGTTGGAGGAATTAAAATCGTTGGGAACTTTGGCAAATTATATTGAAGCAGATGTTTCGACGGTTGAAGGTGCGAAAAAATTGGTTGCGGAAGTTGAGAATCTTTATGGAAGACTTGATTTGCTTGTAAATTGTTTGAAATTACAGCAGGATTCAGAGTTTGAAGATACAACGGAAGAAATTTTTGATAAAACGATTGATGCGAATTTGAAGGGAACATTTTTTGTTACGCAAGAGGCTTTGCGTTTAATGAAACCGCGTCCGAAAGGTAAAATTGTTAATATTATTTCAGAGTGCGATTCGGAAGAAACAGGGAATAATCTCGCATATGTTGCGGCGAATTCAGCTTTAATCGGTTGGACAAAAAGTTTGGCGAAAATGTTGCCGAATAAATTTCGTGTAAATGCAATTTCCGTCAGCGAAAAGGAAAAAGCACAGTCGCATTTTGATAAATTCAGCAAAATGGATGAAGAACTTTTTCGTGTAAAAAAAGGCGTTGATGTTGATGATATAGCGAGAACAGTTGTTTATTTATTATCATCTGAAGCAATTGGGTTAAATGGGCAAATCCTTAAAGTTGAATAAAATCCGATTTAACATATTTTTGAAATTATAAATTAGATAAAAATCGTGTTAAAATAAGAAAATTGAAATGAAACTAGATATACTCATAATTAGACTTGGATTTATCGCTCTGCTGATGTTGCTTGGCTTTGTCCTTAATCCGCTTGAACAAACCCAACGCTTTGGATTTAGTGCAGTGGATGTTTCGGTTCGACCGTTTTTATCTGCAATTTTGGGCGGTATCATCGGACTTTTGATACTTGCTTTTGAAATGCGTGTTACACGTGCATCACTTAAAACTTTGATCGGTGCGGCAATCGGTTCTATTTTGGGAATCGTCGGAGCGTTTTTGATCGGAGTTTTAATTTCTATCCAAAAAGAAGCGGCAGTTTCGGCAGAAATGCAGACATTTTTGACAATTTCGCTGGCGTTTTTTATGGGGTATATTGGCTTAATGGTCGGAGCGGCAAAGGGCGAATATATTGATATTACTGCTCTCGGTGGAGTTTTCGGTGATAAAGAAATTCAGCGGGATTATAAAATTCTAGATACAAGCGTAATTATTGATGGACGAATTGCCGATGTTGCCGAAACAGGATTTCTTGGCGGAACAATAATTATTCCGCAGTTTATTTTGACCGAATTGCAACAGGTTGCCGATTCGCCGGATTCATCAAAACGGCAACGTGGAAGACGCGGACTCGATATGTTGCAGAGATTAAGAAACAATCCGCAACTTGATATACAAATTATTGAAACGGATTTTCCGAAAGTTAAAGAAGTTGATTTGAAATTGATCGAACTTGGACAACAACTCGGCGGAGTCGTCGTTACTAATGATTTTAATCTTAATAAAGTTTCGGAACTTCGCGGTGTGAGCGTTTTGAATATCAATGAATTGGCAAATGCTCTGAAACCTGTTGTTTTGCCCGGTGAAGCGATGAAGGTTTTTATTTTGAAGGAAGGAAAAGAATATAACCAAGGCGTTGCATATTTGGACGACGGTACAATGGTAGTTGTTGATAATGCCCGCAAATTGATCGGAAATTCCGCAGAAATTGCCGTAACAAGCGTTTTGCAAACGACCGCCGGAAAAATGATCTTCGGCAGACTTTGGGAAGATAGTGGAGATTATCAAAACGAAAATATCCACGACACCAAAACGGAAAATATGCGTAAGCAAACTCCGATAATTCAAAATTAAAAATTCAAGATTAAAGATTCAATATTCAAAAAAAACAATTTTGAATATTGAATCTTTAATCTTTATAATTCCGCTATGAATACAGCCATCATTGTTGCCGCCGGAAGCGGAAAAAGATTTGGTGGAAATATCCCGAAACAATTTCTCGAAATTCACGGAAAACCTGTTTTGATTCACACACTTGAACGCTTTGAAAATTGCGATTCGGTTGATGAAATTGTGCTTGTTTTGTCGTTTGACGAAATTGATAGTTTTGAAAAAAAACTTAAAACCTATAATATTCATAAATTAAACAAAATAGTTGCGGGCGGAAACACTCGTGCAGAATCTGTTTTTAATGGATTGAATGTCATTAATGAGACTGAAATAATTGCTGTTCACGATGGAGCAAGACCACTTGTTTCAAACGAAGAAATATCAAAAACAATAGAAAAAGCAAAAGAATTCGGTGCGGCTTGTTTGGTTGCAAAAATTACCGATACGATCAAAGAAGTTTCAAACGGAAAAATTGTTGCAACGATTGATCGAAACACTTTAAGAAGTGCTTTAACGCCGCAATGTTTTCGTTATGAAATTCTAAAAAAAGCTTTTGAAGTAAATGAGATTGCGGAAATTGTTACGGACGAATGTTTTTTAGTTGAAAAGTTAGGATACGAAATTGCAATCGTTGAAGGAAGTTCAAAAAATATAAAAATTACTCACGAAGAAGATTTGAAGATTGCAGAAGTTTTTTTGAGAGAATTTGAATAAATATGAGAATCGGTTTTGGCAACGACATACACAAATTAGAATCCGGCAAACCTTTAATAATTGGCGGAGTTTCCATTCCGTCGGAATTTGGGGCAGTTGGTCATTCTGATGCTGACGTTTTATTGCACGCCGTTACTGATGCGATTCTTGGTGCTTTGGCGTTGGGCGACATCGGTTCACATTTTTCTGACAAAGATGAGCGTTGGAAAGATGCGGACAGTTTTGTGTTTTTGCGTGAAGCGGTTCGTTTGATGAATGAGAGGAGATTTAAAGT
>JBGTHN010000081.1:0-2315 GCA_041746235.1 Pyrinomonadaceae bacterium
GGTGAAATGGAGCGTGAGCGGAATGTAACCCTACGTTTGAATAAATAAAGTCTTTGCTCGCTGTAAGTGAGCAACAAATCGCATTGACTTCAGCGACTTAACATAAGCTGATAATTTAGAAACTTTTTACCTATTAAAATAATGAACATTAAATATCAATATAAAGCATTTTTGTTAATTCTTTTTTTTATAGCCATTGCCAATCCGGGCAATGCTCAAACCTCAAAAAAGAATCAGATCGAGCAAAGAAATATCGAAGCTCAAATGGAATTTTTAGCGAGTGATGCGATGCAGGGACGTGGAAGCGGAACGCAATTTGAATGGATCACGGCAGAATATTTCGCATCAATGATGAAACAATTCGGCATCTCTCCGGCGGGCGAAACGGATAGCTCGGGCAAGAAAACTTTTCTTCAAACTGTAACTATTACCCAAAATAGTTTTATTGAATCTCCGACAATGAAATATTCGTCGAACGGCACGGATATAACTTTAGAACACGGCAAAGAAATGCTTGTTTACCAAATTTCATCGGAAAGCATTATAGGAAAATTTCAAAAGGTAAATGTTGGGACAAAGCCGATAAAAGGAGCGATCTTATTTATTAGTGCTGACGACGAAAAAGCGATGCAGAATCTGGAATCTTTAACAGAAGAAGCGGCGGCGTTAATTATTGAGGAAAATCCGCAAAGACGTGCCGGTTGGGAAAGATTTGCCTCCCGCAAGGTTTCATTTACAAACTTCGGAAAAACAAAGCCGAATTCTTCAGCCGCAATAATTATTGTTGGTAAAGATACGGCTAACACTTTAGCGAATGTTGCAGACGGAACACAAATTGAGATCGGCGGGAAATTGGATGAACCCAAGATCAAAAAAACCTGGAACGCCGCCGGAATGATCGAGGGAAGTGACGCAAAATTATCTTCGGAAGTGATTTTGCTTTCCGCACATCTTGATCATCTTGGTGTTCGGGAAAATGCTCCGGGTGAAGACAAAATTTTCAATGGTGCGGATGATGATGCTTCGGGTTGCGTGGCGGTTTTGGAACTTGCGAGAATTCTTGCACAAGAAAAACGTCCGAAAAGAACGGTTTATTTTGTTTTCTTCGGAAGCGAAGAAGCGGGCGGTTTCGGTTCGCGTTATTTTGTGGACAATCTTCCATTTCCGAAAGAAAAATTGATCGCCAATCTGCAATGGGAAATGCTCGGTCGTCCCGATGCAAAGGTCGGAAAAGATGAACTTTGGCTGACGGGATATGACAGATCGAATCTCGGCGTGGAGCTTGCAAAACACGGGGCAAAATTGGTCAATGATCCGCATCCCGAAGAGAATTTTTTCCAGCGTTCGGATAATTATACGCTGGCAAGGCAGGGAATTATCGCCCACACAGTTTCAAGTTTCGGTCTGCACAAGGATTATCATCAAGCCAGCGACGAGATCAAGACGATTGATTTTGAATATATGACACAGGCGATAAATTCGATGATAATTCCCGTTCAATGGCTCTTGAATTCGGACTTTAAACCGACTTGGTATGAAGGCAAGAAACCATAAATTATAAGATCAATTTAATTTTATTAACTCATCTTACGCAGTCTTAAAAGTTTTCACCGCCAAGGTCGCCAAGTTTTTTGAAATATTGCTTCGCATCTTGGTTCGTTCATGTAAAATCTTTCTTCTTTCTTCTTTTTTACTTTGCGACCTTGGCGGTTAATTTTTTTCCTCTCGCATAAGATGAGTGATTAAATTCTTAAAATATCCGTGTCCATGCTTGTTCATCTGTGGATGAAAATAAAAAAACATTATCAAATAGAGGGGTCGTCTTCTTCCTCATCTGAATCTGTGGAAACTTCATCGGAACTTAGAACATCACCGTTGGTCGCATCTATCTGAACTTCAAAAGTTTTACCTTTTTTGTCTTTGATAACGAAAACATAAGTCGTAATATTCTCATTCTCATCTTCGATCGTATATTCATCTTCAACCGTTCCGTCAACCTTTTTCAAGGCGAACTTTCTGGCTTGTTCCAACGTGATCTTATCGAGCTTTACAGTCGCATAATTATTTTCCGTCGAAACAGTTTTTCCAACTACCGCACCCGCAGAAAAGACCGATAATAAAAGTCCGAAGACCAAAAACGCATTTTTTTTCATATATCTTATTCCTCTAAAAAAATTTAATACACCTTTGATTGTGTTCGACTTTTGATTCTGCATTATTATTATTTAGTTGTCCACAAAAAACTGAGCCTGACTTTTATAAGATCGTCTCCACAGGCAAAGCAATCGGCTGATCAAATGCAAAGATTGATTTAA
>JBGTHN010000082.1:0-2997 GCA_041746235.1 Pyrinomonadaceae bacterium
AATTTAGGAGCCTTGTATAACTTTGATGATTCGGCGACCTTGAATTGGTGGCAAACCGTGGGAACGACAGGCGATGTATCAATTGCGACAGGAAATTATCGAACAACGGCAGCTGGACCGCAAGGAACGGCAACTGATGCACCTGTAACGAGTCTGAATGCAGCGTTTGCAGGAGTAGCGAATCCAAATGGAACGTGGACATTAAGATTTAGTGATACGGGTGGCGGAGATACAGGTTCGGTTTCTGCTGCTAATTTGACAATTGATACCGCTACGGTAATACCAGCCGGATCAACATGGTTAGATTTTGATGGTGACGGTAAAACTGATTATACACAAGCTCGTTCCGTTCCGGCGGATGCACCTGCTAATGGTGAAATCGGGAATGTTGCAATGCGTGGAGGCTCTTATCGCGAACGGTTGGAACTTCAAAAACAAGATACTGAACCTAATGAATTAGGAGTAAATGCGATCAATTGGTATGCATATAATAGTGGTAGTGGTTCGGCTTCGATAGCTCAACACGGAATCGCAACGACCGATTTTATTACACCAAATGATTATGATGGTGATGACAAAGCCGATTTTGCAGTTTGGAGAACTGCCGCCGCAGGTTCAGCAGCTTTCTATATTCTTGAAAGCACAACCTCGACGGTCAGAACCGAATTATTTGGACAAACAAATGATGACTCTGGCGTAACAGGTGATTATGATGGTGATGGCAAGGCTGATGTTGCTGTCTTCCGTTGCCCACCAGCCACTGGACCTTGCACTTTCTTCTATCGCGGTTCTGCCGGAATGGGAGAAACAACATACGTGCCGTGGGGTAATGGAACTTTGAGTACTTTATTTGCCAGCCCGGGAGACTTTGATGGTGACGGCAAACATGATTTCTGTTTGCAAAGAACCAATCCGGATGCAGCTGGAAAAGGACAATTTGTATTATTACGTTCATCAGATGGCGGAGTTGAGTTCATCAATTGGGGTAACAATACAGATGTAATTGCTCCGGGTGATTATGATGGCGACGGTAAAGATGATCATGCAGTTGTCCGTAATATCGGTGGTCAATTAACCTGGTATGTTTTATTAAGAACCGGCGGAACCGGTCAGGCTAATTGGGGAATTACAAATGATTTCGTAACGCCCGGCGATTATGATGGTGATGGTAAAACAGACCTTTCCGTTTGGAGACCAAATGCTAATCCTGATGCTAATTTCTTCTATGTCTATCGTTCAAGTAATAACACAGTATCAACATTTGAATGGGGACAAAACGGAGATTATCCACCGGCTAACTCGCAAGTTCATTAATTATCAATCAATAGATTAATGACAAAACTATAGGACTGAGGTTGAGAAGAAATTCTCAACCTCTTTTTTTATTGAAAGTTTATTGATTTGAATCCGAATTCATTGAGCGTTTGATAAGTTATCTCATCTTTTGCAGTTACAATTATCTCATGAAAATAATTCGCCAGTTTATCTTTTCCAAACATAATAGACAGATCAAACACTTCGTCCGGCGAGCAAAATATAAATTCATCAATCGCACCGCCTTTGACAAGTGCTTTTAATTTAGGGATATTTTCTTGAATGTTTGTTTCATACAACTTTAATGGATCTACGCATACACTTTTTTGTTCTAACATTTCAACTATTTTGTAATCATTTTGATTTCCTTTTATAAAAATAAACTTTAAACCTTTGAATTCATCTTCATTGAATAGATAATTTTTGATTTGCAGAAAAATTTCGTGTTCATCAAAATCATAAGCGATAACATCCGCGTGCAATTGAACAAAACGAAGTCTGTCGGAAACAGCTTCGCCATAAGCACACACACGCAAATTATCTAGTTCAAAAAAATCTACTTTCAAGTTTTCCAAATGTAGCAAAAACTCATCAACCGCAAAAACATCTGTAAAGATCAACCAATCAAAATTTTGTAAATTTAACAATATCTCTTTTTCATTATGCGTTAAAGAAATTGGCTTTTTTTCAACTTTTGGAAAATTTAATATGTTATGCCCTTTGCTTTTCAGTTCCTCGATTATTCTTTTATTCAAACTATTCGGAAACATTCCGTAAGATTTTTGTTCAATTTTCATATTCGTTTATAAGTGTGCAAATTGTCTTCCTTTTTAGCAAATTTGCATTTATAGCATAAAATCAGTAAGTTTGTTAATTGAGTAATTTGAAAACAGGATTAGCCTAAATCTCTATATCTACTCAAATTTAATACGATGAAAGCAATGATCTTAGCCGCAGGTTTCGGAACGCGGCTATTTCCTTTAACAATAGACAGAACAAAACCGGCGATTCCATTTCTCGGAAAACCGCTCGTCGGTTATGTTGCCGAATACGTCGCTAAATTTGGCTTCAAAGATGTAGTTGTAAATCTCCATCACCAACCCGAATCAGTCAAAAAAGCACTCGGCGACGGAAGCAATTTTGGTGTAAAGATTCATTATACTTATGAAGAGCCAAAAATTCTCGGAACTGCCGGAGCATTAGATAATGCCAGACATTTACTTGAAAACGAAACTTTCTTAATCGCCAACGGCAAGATCATTACCGATATAGATATCAACGCCGCACTTGAAACTCATCGAAAATCCGGTGCATTGGCAACAATGGTCTTGAAATCTAACGAAAACCGAGAACATTTCTCGGAAGTTTTTGTCAAAGATGAACAGGTCACAGGTTTCGGAGGTTTTCCCGATTCACTTAAATATATTCAAATACCACATTCGACTCCTCCGTATATGTTCACAGGCATACACATTCTTGAACCGAGAGTTTTTGAATACATTCCACGTGGAGTTTATTCCGATATTGTTCCGACTTTTTACAATCCGGCGATCAAAAATGGCGAAAAAATTTCTGCCCACATTACCGACGGAAAATGGTTTGAACTTTCAACAATCACGCGTTATTTAGATATAACTTTGCAAATGATGAACGGACGTATGCCGAGAAATGTTATTGGTGCAA
>JBGTHN010000083.1:0-3194 GCA_041746235.1 Pyrinomonadaceae bacterium
GAAATGATACCAATCCAATGTTTATGTCGTTTCTGCAACAGGTGGAGAAATCTTGCGACTAACTTTCCTGAGAGTTTTAGTAAAACTCTCTTTATCGGAATCGTCGGTTTCAGTAACATCTTGTAATAGTTCGCTTTGAAACGGATAATGATTTGTAATCTGCCATTTATCCAATTCCTTTGCAATAGACTTTGTCGTAATCGTAATTGTCTGATCCATTTTAAGTCCTCCTTTTAGGAAATTATCTCAATAATTTTACTCATAACTTCATCAATCTTTGCCGCCGTTACCGACCCTGTCCGTTTATCGATGATATTTGTGTCAACAGTAAAAAGCCGGTTTGGTCTAATATAAGAGGTTTTTGGCAAACCGCCGTCTGCAAAATCTTTGGTTTTCAATTCGATGCTATAACCGTCGCCCACGTTCCTTGATGTAATTTGACATATTATTGCATCGTCTCGGTTCAATTGCGTGATGACTAATGCAGGTCGTTTTTTAGCGTTGGTCAAATCCGCAAAAGGAAAAAGAACAACAACAACTTCACCTTTTATAAATTTGCCCACGCTTCATCCTCTTCTGGAGTATCCCATTGTCTCGCAAGAATGCTTTCAGAAGTAGCCATCCAGTCATAAAGTTCGACACTCACAGGTTCAAGCACAAGGCTCGAACATAGAAATTTACTAGCGTCGAAATTTGTCAATTTAGACAAGTATTCGCCTACGTGATCAGCTATTGTTTTTGTTGTAATTGTAATTGTTTGACTCATATCGCTTATCTTAAATTAGTGCCTCTCAGGCTCTGGTTAAATTTCCAATGTTCTTTTCGGCAACAAGCGCTTTTTGTTGAATAATTTCCAACCCATCGCGTTGTGTTATGACAGCTACATCAATTGCACCGCCTACACCCCTGACACCAATGCTTAAATTTTGCGCTGTTGTTGTTGTCTTAATTAAAAAAACAGCCAAATCAATACAGTCTTGCAACGGTAAGACTGGAAAAGGGATTTGTAATTGCAGTTGACTAAGGGCTGTTTTCAAAGTGTCAACTTGATTGATTGTTAGTCGAAGGGCTTTGGTAGCTATCTCAACAATCCGAGCGTCAAAACCCATTATCATTCTTGACGCAAGTTCATGTTGTCCGCCCATCGTAATTCCAAAATCTTTTGACGAAGCTTGGGTCGGTTCTGGAGCGTTGGGGATGTTAAATTCAAAAACAGTTCCATACGGTTCGTGCTCATCAAACCCACCAACAACAAAAATCATTCCCGGTGATTGGTGGTTCGCCGGCATTCTATCCTTCCATTGTTTTGAGAAAAATTCGCTAAGAAGCTTTGAAAACTCTTCCACCTCGAGTCTTTTGCTTTTTTTTTGCAAAGAAACTTCAAACTCAGGAATAAAACTGTTTGCGGTTCGAATATCACTTGCCTGCCCCCCGATAACAGCTTCACCATAAGTCACTGCGCCAATATAATTGTTCGGTTCAGCAAACGTTAAGAGTTTAGTGGCGTTATCAAAATTTACAGGTAGTTGAAATCGTGACCCATTTGGGTCTGACATCTGCGCAGTTAACGTAACCCTACTATCTGCGGCAAGGACAATTCCCTCCGAGCCTTTTACGACAATACCTAATGACATAAAGCTAACTCCGATTATTTAATTTGAAAAGAACTACACTCTATCTTAGACTAACATTTTCAGTCAAAGGTTGACTATACTTTTTAACTACCTACGGTAAAGGGATAATCACCAAAAACAATTCATGAGCAATATTTTAGAACAAGAGAAACTTCTTTCGGCGCTTGAAGCTGTTAAGTTTATCAGGAACGGACAGATAGTCGGACTCGGAACAGGCTCGACTGCGAATTTGGCGATCAAAGAGATCGGCAAGATGGTTTTGGAAGGATTACAGATAACAGCAGTTGCGACCTCAAACGCAAGCGAAGAGTTGGCGAAATCATTGAATATTCCGATTGTTACTATGGATTCGGTTGATTCAATTGATCTGACGATTGACGGAACAGATGAATTCGACGCCGATCTGAATTTGATAAAAGGCGGCGGCGGCGCGCTTTTTCGCGAAAAAATGGTCGCGCGGCTTTCAAAAAGCGAGATCATAATGGCGGATTCGAGCAAAAAAGTTGAAAAGCTCGGCGCGTTTAAGGTGCCTGTGGAAGTTGTTCCAGTTGCGGTAAAATTCGTCAAAAGACAGATAAAAACAATTGGCGGAAAGGTGAATATGAGAATAAAGACCGGAGGGGTTTTTACCACCGATGCGGGAAATCAAATTCTTGATGCAGATTTTGGATTGATCGAAAACGCGAATGCGCTTTCCGAAAAAATTAACGCGATCGAAGGCGTTGTTTGCCACGGACTTTTTATCGATCTTGCACAAATGGTGATCATGGCAGAAGGCGAGAAAACAATCGTTTTTGAAAAAGGTTAAAGCACCTAAATGGAGCATTTGACGAAGATTTTTTCAGTCGGACTTGGTGGCGCGTTTGGCGCAATCGCCCGCTATTTGATAAACATTTCTCCGGTTTCAGGCCTTTTTCATAAATTTCCGTATCCCACATTCTTTATCAATATTCTCGGCTCTTTTCTAATCGGCTTTTTTTTGATATTGCTTACTGACAAATTTGCTGTAAACGAAAATTTGCGGTTTGCGATAATGATCGGTTTTCTCGGAGCATTTACAACCTTTTCAACATTTGAAATAGAAATTTTTGAACTTATCCGCGAAAAGTTTTTTACTACCGCGCTGCTTTATCTTTTCTCCAGCATCCTTATTGGATTTATCGGCGTCGCCGCCCGAATTTGGCTGGCAAAGAAATTCTAAAACAATTGAAAAAGAAGCTTTCTAAAAAGTCTTTCGAGTCCGCGAAGCGGACAAATGTAATATCGTCGGGAAAATCCCGACGATAAAACACAGACGGTGCTATCCGACCCTGAAGGGGTCGAATGAAGCCCGTCGAATTGAATTTCACGCTTCAATTCGTCCCTTTCAGGGACGCGAAAAAGATTGATCAAATTCCGCCCGGTTTTACCCGACGCTATTGAATTTGTCGCTTTCAGCGACGTATTTTGACTTTTCAGATAACCTCTTACGTGAAGGTCAAAATGCAAGTCATTTCGGCTCTTCAATGCTCTTCCCCGGAAATATCGGCGAGAGATCGAATTTTTTTAGAGCCTTATTAA
>JBGTHN010000084.1:0-7659 GCA_041746235.1 Pyrinomonadaceae bacterium
GAGAAGTAATTGTTTCGATTCAAGAAATTCGCCGCCCCGAACTAAACGCACAGTTGCAAGCTGAAAAAATTGCTTATCAACTTGAAAAACGTATCGCTTTTCGACGTGCGATGAAAAAGACCATGGAAGAATCTTTGCGAATGGGAGCAGAAGGTATCAAAGTAATGATGTCTGGACGCTTGAACGGTGCGGAGATTGCTCGTCGGGAATGGTCATTGCAAGGTCAGTTGCCACTTCACACTTTGCGTGCCGATATTGATTACGGTTTAGCAGAAGCCTTGACGACAATGGGGATTATCGGAGTGAAATGTTGGATTTATCGTGGTGAAATTCTTGATCCCGATGCCAATATGGCTCGCGGAACAACAACTGATCCGATAAACGAACCGATAGTAAAAGACGCCGGAAGACGTGGCGGAAGACGACCACGCCGTAATGATAGAAACGATAGAAACGACAGAAACAGAAGATAATTGTTTTTTGTAAACAAGTTTTAGATAGAGGTAAATCGCTATGTTGATGCCAAAAAAAGTTAAGTTCCGAAAAATGCAAAAAGGGCGTATGAGAGGAAAAGCCCATAAAGGAAGCAAATTGAATTTCGGAGATTTTGGACTAAAAACTTTAGAACCCGGTTATATTACCGATCGCCAAATTGAAGCGGCTCGTGTTGCTATGACACGTCACGTAAAACGTGGCGGAAAAATTTGGATTCGTATGTTTCCTGACAAGCCAATCACTAAGAAACCGGCTGAAACCCGTATGGGTAAAGGTAAAGGAGCTCCCGACCATTGGGTTGCAGTCGTCAGACCGGGCAGAATTCTTTATGAAATCCAAGGAGTTGAAGAAGGGTTAGCACGCGAAGCGTTCGCACTTGCGGCACAAAAACTTCCCGTTAAAACGAAGTTTGTAACCCGTGATGATTTAGAGGGAGGCATTGTTTAAATATGAAAAAACAAGAATTAATGGAACAACTTCGTGAAATGGATACCGAAGCGTTAAAGGAACAAGCCGATGCTCTTAAAGAATCGTTGTTTCGCTTGAAGTTTAGAAAATCTTTGGGTGTCGGAGAAGTTGTTGCCGATATAAGACGCGAGAAAAAAGTTTTAGCAAGAGTGAATACAATTATTCGGAGTCGAGAAATCGAAGCCAAGAAAGAGGAAAAAGCTCAAGCATAATAGGTTGAGATTAAAAAGTAATGGCAAAGAAAAAAGAAGAAACAGTTGAAGAAACAAACGCTGATGTCGTCGCAGAGGAAGCAGTAGAAGAAAAGTCGGAAGCGAAAGTTGAAAAGAAAACTAAGAAAACGACCAAAGCCAAATCTTCAAAGGCGAAAGAAGAAGAAACAACAGACAATGAAGAATCTTCTGTAGTCGCAGATGTGGTTGATGCAGTTGCTTCGACAGTTGGAGATGTCGTTGAAGCCGTAGCTGAAACTGCAAGTGATGTGGTCGCCGCAGTAACAGTAACAGATTCTGACAGTGATAAAGATTCTACGAAAAAAGGTAGAAAACGTGCTGAAAAGATTGGAATTGTTTTTTCGGACAAAATGACAAAAACAGTTGTCGTTCGTGTTAATCGAATGGTCAAACATCCGCTGTATCATAAATATATGAAACGACGTAAGAAATTTATGGCACACGATGAACTTGGAGCAGCAGAAGGCGATAGAGTAAGAATTGTTGAAACAAGACCACTTTCGGCACGCAAGCGTTGGCGTGTAGTAGAAATTATTCAAAAAGCACAGAAATAGCATTACGTTTTTCGTCACGGGTAATACGCAAAAAACGAATTACGAATTACGAATAACGAATTACGGAGTGAAAAGTTATGATTCAGATGCAGACAGCTCTAATGGTTGCAGACAACTCAGGAGCTAAAAAAGTAAAAATGATTATGCCGGTTGGCGGTTCAACCAGTAAAATCGCCTCCATTGGAGATACGATAAAAGTTACGGTGAAGGAAGCTACACCCGATGGAACGGTGAAAAAAGGTACGGTTCACAATGCAGTTATTGTTAGAACCCGCAAAGAAATCCGCCGTAAGGACGGAACATACATTCGCTTTGATGAAAATGCGGCTGTGTTAATCAAGGAAGACGGTTCACCAATCGGAACACGGGTTTTCGGTCCGGTCGCCCGCGAATTACGCGAAAAGAATTTTATGAAAATTGTTTCGCTCGCACCGGAGGTTATTTAAGCAATGAAAAAAGTTAAGAAGCTAGGCGTAGTTAAAGCAAAAATTAAACGGGGCGATGATGTCGTATTCATTTCGGGTAGAGAATATAACCGTTATGAAAAATCGGCTGACGGAAAAGTTGAAAGAGTTCCGTATCGAGGCAAAGTTGTTGCAGTTGATCCACGTAAACGGAAGGTCAAGGTTGATGGTGCGATGATTATCAAAAAACACCAAAAAGCCAATCCGCAATTGAATATTCAAGGTGGAATTATCAAAAAAGAAGCGTGGGTAGATATTTCAAATATTGCATTGATTGATCCGAAATCGGGTGAACCGACTCGTGTAAAGATCGAATTACGCGACGGTAAAAAAGTCCGTATTGCAAAAAGTGGCGAAGTAATTCCGAGTCCGAAACCGTTTGAAAGAGTTGAAACAACTACGGAAACTGATGAAGCCACGGAAGAAACAAACGAAACGGCGACGGATGAAGTAAAAGCGGAAGAGGCGGTTGAAGAAGTAAAAGAAGAAAAGAAAGCCGCACCGAAAAAGAAAAAATCTAAGAAAGCCGAGAAAAAAGCCGAAGAAGAAGCGGTAGATAAATCGGAAGAAGAATAGTGCGGATTTCATATCTCAAATTTCAGATTTCATATTTCAACTTCTTAGAAGTTGAAATATTTTGAAATAGAAATTGGAAAATGAATCATTGAGATTTAGTGAAATCTAAAATCTAAAGTTTAATAATTGAAATTCAACCCAGAAAAAATTTGCAGTTAAATTTTATTTGAAATTTGAAATCTGAAATTTGAAATTGGCTTTGAAGGAAACTCTAAAAGAGATGGCAAGATTAAAAGAAATATATAATAAAGAGATTGCCCCGGCACTCGCAAAAGAATTTGACATCAAAAACCCGATGGCTGTTCCAAAACTGGAAAAGATCATTATCAATATGGGCAGTGGTGAAGCAATCAGTAATTCAAAATTACTTGATACAGCGATTGAAGAATTGCGGACAATTTCCGGACAACAACCTGTTGTTACGAAAGCCAAAAAATCAATTGCGGCTTTTAAGTTACGCGAAGGAATGCGTATCGGAACAATGGTTACATTACGTGGTGAGCGAATGTATGAATTTTTGGACAGATTGATTTCCGTGGCTCTTCCGCGTGTGCGTGACTTTCGCGGAATTTCGCCAAAATCTTTCGACGGACGTGGAAATTATACTTTGGGAATTAAAGAACAATTGATCTTTCCCGAAATTGATTTCAACAAAGTTGATAAGACTCGCGGAATGAACATCTCAATTGTTACGACAGCGGAAAATGATGAGCAAGGACGTTCACTTTTGAAGTCAGTCGGAATGCCTTTCCGAAAGAATTAGGAGTAAAGAGTAAAAAGTTGAAAGTTAATGAAAATTTAGCTTTGGACTAGAAACTCAAGACTAAATAAAAGTTATGGCTAAAATCAGCAAAGTTGTAAAAAATCAAAAACGCATAAAAATGGTAGCAAAATATGCCGCCAAACGAGAAGCGTTCAAAAAAGTTATCAATAACCCGGATTCAACACCTGAACAAGTTGATAATGCGGTGATGAGTTTGCAGAAATTACCCAGAGATGCAAGTCCTGTGCGTGTTGTGAATCGTTGTTCACAAACAGGTCGTCCACGCGGATATTTGCGTAAATTCGGTATTTCGCGGATTGCTTTACGGGAATTAGCTTTGCAAGGACAAATTCCCGGAGTTGTTAAATCAAGTTGGTAATAAAGTTTTTAGATTAAGTTAGATTCTAAAGGTTAGTAAATAATTATCTAAAACCATAGAAATCTATAATTTGGAGTTAAAAAAGAATGACAGATCCAATCGCAGATATGCTCACACGGGTTCGCAATGCAATTATGGCGAATCATCAACGTGTGGACATTCCCGGTTCAAAATTGAAGTTGGAAGTTGCACGAATTTTGAAAGAAGAAGGTTATATAAATAACTTTGTAACCAAAGGAGAGAAACCAAAATTCGTTATACGTGTATTTTTACGTTACGATGCGAAAGGCACTTCTTCGATAACGCATCTTTCAAGAGTTTCGCGTCCGGGCAGAAGAGTTTATGCCGGAGCAACTGATATTCCCAGAGTTTTGGGCGGATATGGTGTAAATATACTTTCAACCTCAAAAGGTTTGATGAGTGGAAAACAAGCTCGCAAAGAAAATATTGGTGGCGAGATTTTGGCTAATGTATATTAGTCAGCAGTCAGTTGTTCGTTATGAGTTGGTATTTTTATTAAACATCAACTAACAACTAACAACTAACAACTAACAAAGGACAAAAGATATGTCGCGTATAGGAAAACAACCGATTGATATTCCTTCGGGAGTAGCGGTAACAATTAAAGAGGGAGAATTGGAAGTAAAAGGTCCGAAAGGAACACTTACATCGCCAATCCCTGAAGGTATTGAATTTAAGCAAGAAGATGGTGTTTTAACCGCTGAGAGACAAGACGAAAAATACTCGGCGATGCACGGACTGGCTAGAGCTTTGGCAAATAATTCAGTTGTTGGTGTAACCGAAGGTTTTACCAAGAAAATGGATGTTGTTGGTGTTGGTTATAAAGTAGATGTTCAGGGCAATAAACTCGTTTTTGCACTTGGTTATTCACATCCGATTGAATATCCTTTGCCAAATGGAATTGATGCAAGCACTGAAAGATTAAACACAAAAAGCGATGTTCAGCAATATCAAACGACCATTACTTTGAGCGGTATTGATAAGCAACTTCTCGGTCAAGTTGCGGCGGAACTTGTTCGCTTACGAAAACCGGATGCTTATAAAGGAAAAGGAATACGTTACAGCGATAAGTATTACAGATTAAAACAAGGTAAAACAGCTGCCTAAGCGTAAGTTAAAAGTTAAAAAGTTAAGTCAATTAGAGATATTGAGTTATGGCAAACAGAAGCAGAGCAGATATTCGACGTGGAATCCATAGTCGCATACGCAAAAAAGTTCAAGGAACATCAGAACGCCCGCGACTTGCAGTTTTTCGCAGTGTCAAGCATATCTATGCACAAATCATAGATGATGTGAAGGGTGAAACATTGGCAGCGGCTTCAACGACCGAAAGTAGTTTCAAAGGAAAAACCGGCGGAAACATTGAAGCGGCAGTAACAGTAGGCAAAAACATTGCGGAACGTGCAAAAAGTGCGGGCATTGAAAATGTTGTCTATGATCGTGGCGGTTACGTCTATCATGGACGAGTCAAGGCTTTGATTGATGCAACACGCGAAGGCGGATTAAATCAAAACGGTGCGGGTGATGCTAAATCTTCTAAAAAAGCTGATGAACCGCAAGCCGAAGAGGAAAAACCTTCTAAGCCAAAGAAAGAATCAAAGGCAAAAGAAGATAAGAAAGAAGTAAAAGAACCTGCTAAGAAAAAAGCTGAAGATACAAAATCGGCAGAAAAAGCAGAAGCGAAAAAGAAAGAAACGCCGAAAAAAGCCAACGAGGAGACGGCAAAAGAGGAAGAAGAATAAAACATAGCGATGAATAATACACATAGAATTTCACCGAACAGTTTAGTTTTAAAAGAGTTTTTGATTTCCGTAAATCGTGTTACGAAAGTTGTAAAAGGTGGTAAAAATCTTTCATTTGCGGCTTTGATGATCGTTGGCGATGAATCCGGTCATGTCGGTTTTGGAACTGGAAAAGCAAAAGAAGTTCCGGCAGCGATCAAAAAAGCGATTGAATCAGCTAAAAACAATCTGATCAAAGTTACATTGATCGGTGACACATTACCGCACGAAATTCTCGGAAGATACGGTGCCGGAAGAGTTTTGATCAAACCGGCGGCGGAAGGAACAGGAGTTATTGCAGGTGGTGCGGTTCGTGCTGTTATGCAAGCGGTTGGTGTTCACAACGTAAGAACTAAAATACTTGGTTCAACCAATCCGCACAATGTAATACGAGCAACTTTTGATGGTTTGGTTCGTATGAAAGACCCGATGGAAGTTGCAAGACTTCGCGGAAAACAGGTAGAAGAATTATTATAATTTGGTCGGTTGTTAGTTGTTCGTTGCTAAGATTTTGTTCAAAAAGCAAGAAACAACTGACTACTAACAACTAACAACTAACAAAAAGAAATGGCAAAAGAAACTGAAGAAAAAAGTGGCGGAACAATTAAAATCCAATACTACAAAAGCATAATCGGCTATTCTAAAAAACAAAAAGCAATGGTTAAAGGCTTGGGATTCACCAAACTTAACCAAACAAAGGAAAAGCCCGATAATGCGGCGATGCGTGGAGTTGTTGCAAAAATCCCGCATATTCTGAAAATTGTTGAATAGAAATATGTCCGTTTTGGTACATACTTTTTCCGTTGCCTTTTGTTATTAAACCAAGCTACTAACGGTTTTATCTCAAAAGGCTTTTCGGCGAAAAAGGAACATCAGCAATCGAAATCTGATAAAGGACAAAAAATATGGCATTAGCATTAAATAATTTGCATCCGTCGGAAGGCTCGACGCATAAGAAAAAACGCAGAGGACGCGGACCGGGTTCAGGAAACGGAAAAACGGGTGGTCGCGGACACAAAGGACAAAAATCACGTTCGGGTTATTCAAGACGTGCGGGTTTTGAAGGTGGTCAAATGCCACTTCAACGTCGTCTTCCGAAACGCGGTTTTACAAACATTTTCAAGAAGGATTGGATCGAAGTGCGGCTTTCGACACTTGAGACAAACTTCGACGACGGTGATGAAGTTACTCAGGAAATTCTTCGTGAACGAGGGTTAATCAAAAAAGCGAAGCACGATTTAGTGATTTTAGGAAACGGCGAAGTAACCAAAAAACTAAATATTTCAGCACACCGTTTCACAAAATCCGCTAAAGATAAAATTGAAGGTGCAGGCGGTACGGCTACTCTTATTGACAAATATGAAAAAGCCGAAGAAGAAACAAAAGCATCGAAAAACGGTAAAAAGTCTTCAAAGGATAAAAGCGTAGAAGAGTAAATCCTTTGAGTTAAATAACCAAAGGTTTCAGACTTTTGAGCAGACAGGCTTTTTAAATTGATTTAGTGTAAAATTACTAAATTGATTTAATTTTAGGAATTATTAGCTAGAGTCATTTAAAGTTATGGATAAGTTTATTTCCGCCATTCAGAATATTTTTAAAGTTCCCGAATTAAGAAAGCGTGTTCTTTTTACGCTGGGATTATTGGCTATTTATCGTCTTGGCGCACATATCACCGCGCCGGGCATTAACAAGGCGCAACTCGAAAGAGTTTGGGGCGAAGTCGCCGGAACTCTGCTCGGCGTTTTAGACTTGTTTTCGGGCGGAAACTTTCAATCAATTTCGGTTCTCGCACTCGGCGTTATGCCTTATATTACCGCGTCAATTATTATGCAGTTGATGCCGGTTTTGTATCCAGAATTAAAGAAAATTCAGGAAGAAGGTGAAGTTGGAAGACAGAAAATGAATCAATGGACGCGGTATTTGAC
>JBGTHN010000085.1:0-7025 GCA_041746235.1 Pyrinomonadaceae bacterium
AATGTCTGATTTAACTTCGCCTTCGTAACCTTTGAGCGGCAACTCCCAAAAACCTTCGCCAACTTCTTTTCCACTTTCGATTACTTCATTGACCAAGCCTTCATCATTTCCCATGATTCCCGTATTCAAGTGTCCAAGAGCGATAATAACAACACCTGTCAGCGTTGCCATATCTATGATGCGAGTCGCACCTTGTTTTTCGGCATAAGCGACAGCATCAGCCAATACGAGTCTTCCTTCTGCATCTGTGTTCAGAATCTCGATCGTTTTGCCGTTCATTGCCGTTACGACATCACTCGGACGCGATGCTTTTCCGTCGGGCATATTTTCAACACATCCCATAATTCCGATGACGGGAACTGTTGGTTTGAGCAGAGCGATGGCACGCATTGTTCCGAAAACGGTTGCCGCACCCGACATATCGTATTTCATTGCGTCCATTCCTTCGCCCGGCTTCAAAGAGATTCCGCCCGTATCGAACATCACACCTTTACCGACCAATGCGAGCAATTCGCCTTTTTTGGCGGTGCTTTTTTTCGGTGTGTATTTGAATGTAACCATTTTACCTTCTTGTTCCGAACCAATTGAAACGCTCATCAAAGAACCCATTCCCATTTTTATCATTTGGGCTTCGCCTAAGACTTCGCATTTCAAGCCGACTTCTTTTGCCATTTTCTTGGCACGATTGGCGATTTCGGTTGGTGTCAGAATGTTTGGCGGTTCGTTGGCGAGATCACGAGTTATGTTCATTGATTCGCCTATCGCTTCGCCGCGTTCGAGTCCGGTTTTCAAGTCGGCAGGTTTTGCACCTTCGATGTGAACGGTAATGCTGTCAACTGATTTCTCGTTCTTGTCTTTTGTTTTGTATTTATCGAGTTCAAATTGGCTGGTGATCGCTCCTTGGAAAGCGTTGGCGGCGGTGGAAACATCGTCGGACGAACTGCGTGGAGAAAAGGCAAAACTCTTCAAGTTCAAGTGTCTCAAACTGCGTGTTGCCGTTCCTGCCGCAACTGCTACGCTTGCTCCATTATAATCATCCTTCTCGCCCGCACCAACTAAAAGAAGTCTGCCCGACTTTCCTTTTTCGGCGTTAAAACGCAGAAGAATTGTTTCGCCTTTTTCGCCTTTGAATTCATCGGACGAGATAACGGATTTGATCTGACCGTCGGTTAATTTATCCAATTCCTTCAAAAACGCATCGGTAACTTTTTCCCCTTTGAACACGACGGTTGCGAGGGCATCTACTTTCGCTCCTGCGAAATCTTTATTTATTCCTTTTGACTTCATTCTTTTCCTCTTTAAATTATTTTAATTATTCCCACAAAACGTAATATATCTATAACTTATCTTAAAACATCTTTCAACTGCTTATTCGTTTCTTTATCAATTGTTTTCTGCTTTAAAGTCTCTCTTTTATCGTATAATTTCTTCCCTTTGGCGACACCTATTTCAAATTTTATTCGTCCATTATTCCAGTAAACCTTTGTAACTACAAGCGTCATCCCCTTTTGTTCGGTTAATTTTTGTAAACGGTCAATCTCACGTCGTTTAATAAGCAGTTTTCTCGTCCGCAAAGGTTCGTGATTATTGATATTTCCGTGCGAATAAGGCGAAACGTGTGCGTTCATCAACCAAATTTCATTTTCACGAATAATTACATAAGATTCCTTCAACTGAATTTTGCCCTGCATAATGCTTTTGACCTCAGTTCCTTGCAGAACAATTCCTGCCTCAAGTTTATCTTCGATGTGATATTCGTGAAACGCAGTGCGGTTCGATACAATTGTTTTTCCTTCACTAGACATAAGCAATCATTTTGCCTTTCTATTACTAAACAAGCAAGTTCACAAGCTATTTATGGATTTGACTTAATGAAATGTGAAATCTAAAGTTTAATCTTTCAAATTCGCATAAATTTGTTAATTTGATTTTAAAGTTTTCAAACAATTTGTTGCGAAACTTTTATGATATTACGCACGTTACAATTCAATTGTTTGACTAACAGCATCAATTGTTTCAAGTGAGATGTTCTTTGCAAGACCGACAACGTCAATTACAAGACCGACAACGTCAATTACAAGACTGACAATGTCCTTTACAAGACCGACAATGTCCTTTACAAGACTGACAACGTCAATTACAAGACCGACAATGTCGTTTGCAAGACCGACAATATCGTTTGCAAGACTGACAATTTGCTTTGCATCACTTGCATTGTCTATTACACGACTATCTAAACCTGTGGTTTTATTAGAGTTATGCGTTTTTAATGCGTAACACATCAATTTATGTGGCAAGAAACAGAAATTCGCGTTCGATATGCGGAAACAGATCAAATGGGCATCGTTCATCATTCCAACTACTACGTGTGGTTTGAACTCGGACGAAGCGAATACTGCCGTGCAAAAGGTTTTTCCTATCACGATATGGAAAAGTTTGACAACGCCTTGATGGTCGTCGCCGAAAGTTTCTGTCGCTACAAATCACCCGCATTCTACGAAGACGATCTGACCATTCGCACAAAGATCGAAAAAGTCCGCAGTCGCAGCATCATTTTCATCTACGAAGTCTTCCGTGCAAAAGACGAAAAACTCCTCGCCATCGGCAAAACGCTCCATATCGTAACTGACAAGAATCACAAGATCACGAGCTTACCTGCAAAATACAAAGATTTATTACAAATCTAAGTTTTAAACCATCATTTTAGACTTCCGCAAAAAAACCAAATTTTAGTGTCTATAATTCTGTAGAGCATTAGCAATAACAAACTTAAAATAACAATTGGAGTCTTTATAATTATGGCAAAGGTATATTGGACAGCAAGAGATTTATCAAGTTTTTTCATGGGAAATCATCAATTTATTTTAATTACCTTTGGTGCAAATGAATCGTCGGTAAAAACGAAAGTAAATGATGAAAATGGCACCAAATTTATTATTCTTGCAGGGCATCAACCACAGGGGAACTTAATTTTTCTTCCTAACGAGCCTGATGATGTTAAATCAGTCAGAGAAGTTATAACACCATCGTCCAGAGGCGGTTGGAGTGATTTTGACTTAGAAAGACATTCTATCAAACCTCCAACCGGTGCAGGATTAAGCTTCGCTAATAAACTTGAAGAACTTGCATATAAATACGAGAGTAACACCAAAGACAATCCGGTTGACTATGATTTATGGGATAGAAACTGTGCAACTTGGGTAAATACACTTTTAAAAGTCGCCAATGTCCCGGAATCAGACCGTAAAAAAGGTGGTGAATTTAACGGTATTGATTGGGGTGAAGAGGATTTGCTTGATGAAAACTTATTCAAGTAAGTAATTATTGTTTAACTTCATTCTTAACAAGTTCAATGACTTCTTCAATGTATGGATACATCACGCAATCTTCTTCGATAAACGGAACTTTGGTGCGGATCAGATCATAAACTTTCTGAGTTCTCGCACCGAGTTTTTTGTCGTCGCCAATCGCTTTTCTACGAAAATCAATAGCCTGTGCCGCCGAAAATAATTCTAAGGCAAGAATTGTTTCCAGATTCTTTGAAACTTCACACAATTTCAATGCCGATGTTACGCCCATTGAAACGTGGTCTTCGACATTTGCCGAACTTGGAATCGTGTCAACACTTGCCGGATGCGAAAGAATCTTATTTTCGGTCGCAAGTGCGGCGGCAGTATATTGAACGATCATAAACCCCGAATTTAAGCCACCATTTTCAGTTAAGAAAGCCGGCAGAACGTGGGCATTCGATGCCTCATCTGTCAGACGCATAATTCGACGTTCCGAAATGTTTCCAAGTTCCGTCAAAGCGATCGCCAGAAAATCCATCGAAAGTGCGAGCGGTTCACCGTGAAAATTCCCACCCGAAATAACTTCGATGTTTTCATTTTCGTCAATAAATATCAGCGGATTGTCCGTAACCGAATTGAGTTCGATATTTATTGCCCACTCGGCATAAGCGATCGCATCACGACACGCTCCGTGAACTTGCGGCATACAACGCAAAGTATATGCGTCCTGAACATTTGTCGGATCATAACCTCTCGTAAATTCGCTTCCTTTCAAAATGTCACGCAGATTCTTCGCACATTCCATCTGTCGCGGATGCGGTCGCAAAAGGTGAATTCTTTTATCAAACGCGAGCGTCGTTCCGTTCAAACCTTCCAAACTCAAACAACCGGCAACATCTGCAATGTCCGCCAGAGTTTTCGCTTTTGACACTTCCATCAAACCGACCGCAGTCATTACAGTTGTTCCATTCGTCAAAGCCAAACCTTCCTTTGCGGCAAGTGTGATCTGTTTTAGATCTGCTTTTTTCAAAGCGTTTTTACTGTTGATCCTTTTTCCTTCAAAAAACACTTCGCCTTCACCGATCAGAGGCAAAGCCATATGTGCTAACGGTGCGAGATCACCACTTGCTCCGAGACTTCCTTTTTTCGGAATAACGGGGTGAATTCCTTTGTTCAAAAATTCGATCAACAGTTCAAGTGTTTCTAACTTCAAACCCGAATAACCTTTCGACAAAGTGTTCGCACGGATCAACATAATCGCCCGTGTTGTCGGAATATCAAAAGGATCACCAACTCCGACGGCGTGACTCATCACGATATTTTTCTGTAACTTCTCAACTTCTTCACGCGAAATAATCTTGTCTTTGAACGCACCAAAACCTGTTGTGATTCCATAAGCGATCTCACCACGTTTCAACAATCTTTCAACTGCAATAGATGCCCGTTTGACCTGCTTTTTTGCCGTTCTCGAAAGACCGACAATTGGAGCATTCGGCTCGCCGAAAGCAACCGCGATGACCTGTTCAAATGTTAGGCTTTCGCCATCTAGTATGACTTTTTTCATATCAGAAAATATTTATCTTTAACGCTTTTTAATTTGAATTTATGGAATGTAACCGTCGTAGAATTAAATATACGATAAATGGAAGTTTTGCAAATGAGGGAGATTATAAATAAGAATTTTCTAATTTAATTTATAAAGTTTCATCAACCTCAATATCATCACGCCCGATTCCTAAGGCATCCGCAACTCGATTTATGTAATTGAACCATGAAGCGATCAATGTTATTTGCAGAATTGCTTTATCATCGAAACCGACACTTCGTAGTTTTGTATGATATTTCGGCGTAATTTTCACGGCATCTTCAGTTATTTGAACTGCATATTCACACATTACTTTTTCGGCTTCGGTGATGTTCGCGGTTTTGTAATCATTCAACAAACCTTCGACCATTTCTTCATCAAGCGTGACACGACGCAGAAACTCTGCGTGAGATTCCACTCAATAATGACAGTCGTTTTTGTCGGAAACGATGGTTGCGATCATTTCGTGTTGACGACGGCTCAAAGGCAGATCGTCTTGCATCAAAATATTCATCGTCATAAATGCGTGAAACATCGCATCGGGAATCAGTGTGTGTGATTCAACAATTGACTCGCCTGATTTACTAGCTTTTGGAGCAGGCATCGCATATTCCGGCGGAAGTGTCCCACGCATTCGCTGCATATAATCAAACAGTTTTTCGTCTGCGTCTTTAAAATTTATTGTTTTTATCCAAGCCATAATTTTAGTTATTTAATGGGAGTTTGTTTCTGTTAAAAATCAGATGATAAACGGGAATCCCAAGTAAAACAACCACAACACCTAAAAAACTCTGAAATGGATCTCGTCCTGCTATCATCAACAAAACAAGCGTTGTGATAACCAAAAAGAATATCGGCGTGATCGGAAACAAAAGTGTTTTGTAACCATCGAATTCCCTTTTGTGAATCTTAAAAAGTCCAATTACTGTCAAAGCGATAAATAACACCACGACAAAGAAAAAGTATGAAATGATTGATTCAAATGTTCCTGTCAAAATCAAAATAAATGCAAGAAAAAGCTGTATCATAATTGCCCGATGCGGAGTATTGAATTTTTTATGCGGTTCGCCGAATGATTTAAAAAACAACCCATCCTTTGCCATTGCAAAATAAACTCTCGGAGCAGCCATCAAATACGCGACCAAAGTTCCCAATACCGAAACAATTACGATGATGGAAAAAATAATTCCACCAGTTCTTCCAAATAATGCTTCGCCCGCTTGTGCCGCGAATGTTTCGTCGTTCGTGACCGCCGAAAGTGGAACGAGATAATAAAAAACAGCACTCGTTAAAATGTATATGACGGTCAACGCAACAACGCCGATAGTCAAAGCCTTCGGTAAATTCTTTTCGGGATTTTCAATCTCGCCTGACATACGCGTAACTTCCCACCAACCCGCAAATGCAAAAAATGCACCAACAATTCCGCCTGCAAATGCTCCAAAAGTGTCTTCGGGAACTGCAAAGAACGGCGTGAAATTATTCCAATCACCGAATCCACCGATAAATCCGTAGCCGATTATAAAAAGTAAAGTTCCGACCTTTAAGACCGTCAATATCTTCAAAAAGTCAGAACTTATTTTTGCACCGAAAATGTTTATCAAACCGACAATTAAAACTACACCAATCGCTACAATTTTCTGTCCGACGGGAGAAAGTGGAATCAAATAACCTGCGTAACTTGCTAAACCGACTCCAAAAACCGCCGTTAATCCGGGATCAAGAACGAGCAAAACCATCCAACCGTAAAGAAACGCAACCATTTTGCCGAACGCTTCCCGCAAATAGACATAACTTCCACCGGCTTCGGGAAACCTTGACGCAAGTTCGCCGTAGCACAACGCTCCGCTCAGAGCCATCGCTCCCATCAAAACCCAAATCACAAAAAGCCAAAAAGGTGAGCCGACCGATTTCGCCATTCCCGCGGGAGTCAAAAAAATGCCGACGGCAATGACTTGTCCGACAATTAACGCCACGGCTGTCCAAAGACCGAGTTCTCTTTTTAATTGCATAAAATAATTGGATTGGAACGCAAGCGGCTCGCTTGCACAAACGCGTGAGCGTTTGAAAAAGTCTGCGATAAAATCAAGTCGAATTTATTACACGAATTTTCGCGTTTTTCAAACGCGTGCAAGCGAGCCGCTTGCGTT
>JBGTHN010000086.1:0-6762 GCA_041746235.1 Pyrinomonadaceae bacterium
CTTGTGGTAGAAGCAGAAGGTATAACAAGTCTTACATTCTGTGATGTCAAGAACTTTACAATTGTCCCGTCTTTGAGAATCACGTAAGATTCCATTACAAGATTATGAGTTCCGGGAGATAGATTAAATTCCGTATATGGCACAAAGGCATCTAAATCTGTATAGACCGTTGCACTATATGCAGGTGTTAATAACCTTCTTGCACTTAGGTCGCCGGTAGAGGTTTTGTAATCTATAGTTGAACCTTTCAAAAAGACTCCATCTTTTTTAAAGCGATAAACTATTTCCGAATCTATTCCTTTTAAGTTATAAACAGTGAAGTTTGCTTTAATACTGATCCCTTTAACGCCATCTTCAACCAAATTCTGATCAACCCAAATTTTTTCAAAATCAGCATTGGGTTTTTCATCTTCGGGAACTTCACTCGGACGTGGAGTTGCTCGAGTTTTTGGAGCTTTTGAACGAATCGCTCGGATTAGTTCCGCTGTTGCTCCGGCAATTTTTAACTCACTTTCAATATCGGGTGTTAATTTAAAAGTTACTCCGACTTCCAGAACTTTTTTTGTAATAAATTCATTCTTCTGAGCCAAAGTAAAACCGCCACTTTTCGATTGCAAACCTGTTAAAACTTTTGCCAAAGACAAAGCGGCTGTTTGCGATTGTATAACTTGCAACGAAAAACCCAGCGATATAAACGCCAATCCAAATGTAATTACTAAAAATCTCAAAGATACTTTTTTAACTTTCACGGCTTTTTTATTACTCCTTTCAATAACTTACCAAAATTTCCAAAATATTTTAACATAGGTTGGATTTAGCTACAAAATTTTGTTTAGTTTGAATAAATTCCAAGCATATATCAACTTTTTTTAGAACGAAAAAAACATAATGATTTTGCCATATATACTTCATTTGATATTGAAAAAAAATGTTTTATTTATTCGCATGTGTCTGTGAAAATACAATCATTTGGAGTCTTTTTCTTTTCAGGTGTTTTGCGTTGTGTCGGAGTCGGAGTTTTTGGTTTAATAACTTGCGTCGGTCGTGCAGTTGGTTTTGTAGTTTGTTGAGTAGTCGGTTGTGTTGTTTCTTTTGACGGAGTTTTTGTAGATTGCGTATCCGTATTGACAGGCACAGAGTTCGTATCCAAAGTAATATCTGTGTTATCAGTTTTTTCCGTGTTTGTAGTTTCAACATTTGTTGCCGAATTGTTATTTTCGGTGTTGGAATTATTTTCAGTAGTTTCTGAATTTGTATTTGTGTCAGAAATCTCGCCATTGTTCAAATTATTGTAAATAATCCAAACTCCCAAAGCACCACCGACAAACATTACCAAAATCAAACCGGCAACGGGAATCAGCCATAATAGTTTATTGCTTTTCTTAGTTTGAGTTTCCTGTTGAGAATGCGTAGATGAAAATTGTTGTTGCTGATTAACTTGATACTGTTGTTGAACTTGTTGTTGCTGAACTTGTTGTTGGACTGGTGTTTTAGGTTTTGAAACTTCCGTAACAACTTCGGTTGATGAATTTGAAATTGGTGTTTCAAAAATCTCAGTCGTCGGTTCGTTAGCAGGAGGAATCGGAATGGCAGAATCTTTTGTGTTTGATTGAAGGTTTAAATCTGCTTGAGTATCCTGCAAGCGAAAATCATCCATACTCATTTCAACCGTCGGTCGCAAAGTTGATTTCGTTATAACTTTGCTAATTTGTTCAAGTGCATTACGCATTTCAGCAGCCGTACTGTAACGGTGCATACGGTTTATTTGCATTGCCTTGAGCAAAAAATTTGAATATTCCAATGGAATCTCAGGATTTAATAAACTTGGATTTTCCAAAGGGTCTGCGTTTCCATCCCAAATATCAATGCCACGTTTAACTGCTTCGGTCGGTTGTTTATTCGTCGCGAGATGATAAAGTGTCGCACCGAGAGCATATATATCAGTGCGTGAATCGGCATTTTGTTCCAGAATATGTTCTATTTGATCTGTATATTTATGCGTGATAACAGCCAAAAATGTCGGATCAAGCACGCGAACCATTTGTTCGATCGGCGAATAATTGAGCGTTGCGGCAATAAAGGTCTGGTTTGTGATCGTGTTGGATACAGATTCTGTGCCTTTCGCAATGCCGAAATCGAGCAGTTTGATTTTTTTTCGTGTCGTTAATTTCAGATTTTGCGGTTTGATGTCACGATGGATTATCGGCGGTTCTTGGGTATGCAAATAATCGAGTGCGTCAAGTAATTGATTTGTCCATTCGATAATTGTGCCGATTGGAAACGGAGCATTTCTTTGTTTTAAGAGTTTTGCCAGATCATCGCCGTCAACAAGTTCCATTATCAAAAATTGAGCTTCTTTTTCGATAAAATAATCTTTAACGTGCGGAATAGTTTCGTGGCTGATCTTGGCAAGAATCTTGGCTTCACGTTCAAAAGCAAGTTTCGTCATCTCTTGTGCTTCTGTGTCGTAAGCGTTTGATAGATCAATGGTTACTTCCTTTAACGCGACCGATGTATCAAAAACATTATCGTGTGCTTCATAGACCGCACCCATTCCGCCTTGCCCCAAACGGCGTAAGACTTTATATCTGCCTCTTAATAATTCACCTTGCTCTAACATAGTCATCACAATTATTGAACAATTCGGCGAAAAAGAAAAGTTTTAACTGATTAAAAATCAAAAAAGATTTTATGAAAGTTTCAAAATAAAAAAAAGGCACATTGTCCAAATTGGAAATTGTGCCTTTTTAGCTTGAATTGAGTTTTCCAGATTCCAATAAATACACAATTCAAGGAGGAATATATGTCTTATAAATGTAAATCCAAAAGTGCGTTGAATTATTCCAAATACAGATAATTACATAGTTTTCTTCGGAATAAAGTGTCTTAAATTTGGGATGTTTATAATTGTAATGAATCTTAATCCGACAATTTTCCGAATATAATCTTTAGAGTTTGTTAAAATGTATTTTAGTTATGAGCAATAAGAATAAAATAAAATCCGGCGAAATCACAGATGAATCAACTTATCTTAACCGACGAAATTTTATTCGTGCGGGTTTGTTTGCGGGAACAACAGTAGCGACCGGATTGGGTTATCGTTTCTTAAATCCGCCGCCGCAGAAAGAAGTTGAAACTGCGAATATTGATAATGTAATAAAAGCAAATGACGCAAAATTGCCGGATGAACCAACTTCGATCCAAGACATTACAAATTACAATAACTATTACGAATTTTCGACGAGCAAAACTGCCGTGGCTGGCGAAGCGGAAGATTTTGTAACAAAGCCCTGGACGGTTTCGGTTGATGGTTTAGTGCAGAAACCGAAAGTTTTCGGCATCGAAGAATTATTAAAAATTGAACAGGAAGAAAGAATTTACCGCTTTCGATGTGTCGAAGGTTGGTCAATGGTTATTCCTTGGGTTGGTTTTCCGATCAAAAGTTTGCTCGACAAGGTTGAACTACTCGGCACAGCAAAATATGTTGCGTTTCAGACTTTTTATGAAGGCTCAAATCCGAATGGAAAAGATGTAAATTTACCAAAAGGTGCGAATGGAATGCAGTCGAGCCTTTTTGCAGGAATCGCTTTTCCTTATGTTGAAGGTTTGCGTTTAGATGAGGCTTTGCATCCTTTGGCAATTTTAGCGACGGGACTTTACGGTAAGTTGATGCCGAATCAAAATGGAGCTCCGATTCGTCTTGTTGTGCCTTGGAAATACGGTTTCAAAAGCATCAAATCAATCGTTCGTATAACTTTAACGGACAAAGAACCGCCGACAACCTGGAATATTTCCGCACCTGCTGAATATGGATTTTATTCCAACGTCAATCCCGAAGTTGACCATCCGCGTTGGACGCAAGCCAGCGAAAGACGCATCGGCGAACTCGGACGACGCAAAACTCTGATGTTCAACGGTTACGCCGAAGAAGTTGCGAAACTCTATGAAGGAATGGATTTGAGGAAATTTTATTAAAAAATGCCGGTTTTTAATAAAATTCTTGGTCAATGAAAGTGAATTCTTGGTCAAGAAAAGTGAATTCTTGGTCAAGAAAAATGAATTATTGGTCAAGAAAAACGATTACTTGGTCAATGAAAATGAATTATTGGTCAAGAATCGTTAAGTCTTGATCAAGAATTAACGATTCTTGCACATTTTTTTTATGAACGACACAAAATTTAACAAATTTCTAATTTTTATCAATAGTCTTGTGCCGTTGGCATTTTTGCTTTGGGATTGGTTTTACGGTCAACTCGGAGCAAATCCGATCGAGTTTTTCTTGCGGACAACGGGAATTTTAACGATCACATTTTTGTTTATAACTCTTGCTGTAACGCCGCTTCGCAAAGTTTTCGGTTGGAATCAATTGATAAAGTTTCGCCGTATGCTCGGACTTTACGCATTTTTCTACGGCGTAGTTCATCTTGTTACTTACAGCATTTTTGATAAGAGTCTGGATATTTCCGCAATCGTCAGCGACATCTGGCAAAGACCTTTTATAGCAGTTGGAATGCTTGCTTTAACTTTAATGATTCCGTTAGCGGTTACTTCAACGAACGGAATGATAAAACGCCTCGGCGGAAAAAATTGGGCAAAACTTCATCGCTTAATTTATCCGACTGCAATTCTCGGTTTGATTCATTTTTATTGGATTCAAAAATCAGATTATACATATCCGATCTTGTTCACATTGGTTTTAGTTGTTTTGTTGGGTTACAGAATCTATTCGACGATTCAGAAAAATTTTGTAAGTGTAAAATCCGATGTGAAAACTCAACAGAATTAAGTTTGCAGACTTAATTCTGTCGTTTGAACCGTCTTTTCCTCGAACAATTTCTTTTCTAAATTTTTTCTTGCTTGAAGAGAATATTTTTCCACGATGTAATATGAGATCAGAGTCATCACGATCAAACCGATAAAATTAAAAGGAAATTTTGTTAAAACACTCGGATTGTCGGGATTGAAAAACGGTTGTTGCCAGAGATAAATCGAATAACTCATCATTCCGAGCATTACCAACGGCTTGGAGTTCAACACTTTCCCGACAAATGAATCGTAATTTGTAACCGACCAATCAATGCAAAGTGCTATGAGAATATTCATTGCCGAAAAACATATTCCGAAAAAGATATGCGGATGATCAATTTGGATATTGAAAAGTAAAATGAAGACCGGAAAAATGAATACAATTTTGGAATCGAGGAATTTTTTATAGATCGCAGTTTGATGCAGACGAACATAAAAAAGTGAAAGCAAACAACCGATCGCCAAGGCATCCATATTGTCGTGAAATCCTTTTCCTACCCAAATATATTCATCACCAAAAATACGATAATCGGCTAAACGTATCAATGGACTAATGAGAACCAGAAAGATCAGGAAAAATTTGGTTTTTCGGATTCCTAAAATAAGTAATAAACCGGGAAAAAGTATATAAAATTGTTCTTCAACCGCTAAAGACCATGTGTGTCCCAAAAGCCAGTTTGCAGGTGTAATATAGTTAGTTAAATAGATTGAGGCGAAAAAAATGTTTATTAATTTAGCCGAAGTAAAGCCGATCAATGTAAAAACCAATACTACCAAAAGGTAGAAATAAAAAGGCGGAAAAATACGCAGGGTTCGGCGAAAATAGAATTTGAAAAGATTTATTGTAGAGGTTTTGTCGATCTCTTTGAGCAAAAGTCCGGTTATCAGAAATCCCGAAATAACAAAAAACACACGCACGCCAAGATTGCCAAGATTTCCAAGTTCACCGAAACCCAAAACAAAGAAAAAATGCCCGACGATGACGAGGAGAATTGAGATCGTTCTTAATCCGTCTAGCGAGGGAATTCGGTTTGTTTTCATTTCCATAAATCGTTACTCACAGAGAGAGTTTATAAATTTCTAATGAAAATCAAAATCCAAATTTATTTGGGGTTTTAGAACTATGAAAAAATACTTATGAAAGGTTTTTTTTGATTTGCGGTGTATTGTCAAAAGTTTTACGGAAATCATCGCCGTTCATCATAACCGTTTTGCTCATTTCAAAAAGTCTTGAACGTAAACGAACACCGATTCTGTCTTCGAGAGTTTCCTCACGTTCGCTTTTGGGATTATCAAGATAATTGGTCGTGAAAACCGTTAATTTTTTATCGTTGTAACGTGTGTTGATGATGTGAGCCATCGTGTCACGCACCCAATCGGTCGGCTTTGATGCACCAATTTCGTCCAAAACAAGAATTTCGGCGTTGAAAACGGGTTCAAGCAATTTCATTTCCGAAGTTTGCGAGATGTGATTATATGTATTCTGGATTTCCTTAAGTAATCCTCCGAATTCATAAAAGAGACAAGAAAATCCACGTTCGGTCAATGCTTTAAGAATTGAAACTGCCAAATGGGTTTTTCCGACTCCGACTGTTCCCATAAAAAGCAAGCCACGTTCGATTGCAGGGTATTCCATTGCCAGACGCGAGGCAAAACGAAATGCACGTTCTTGCGAAGGATTCAAAGATTTGTAGCTATGAAAATGACATTTATCATAGCGTTTCGGGATTCGTGCGGTTTTAAGTAGTTTAGTGTGCGAATTTTGTTTACGACATTGGCAAGGACGAACGCCTTCCTTCAAAAATTCCATTCCCGAACCGTAACAGAGCGGGCAAACTTCGGGTTCGTCGAAAGAATCATCAAATTTTCTTTGAAAATTTTCTTCCTCGAATTGCTCTTCAGCCTTGTTAGGCACAGCGAAGAGCGGATGAATTGTCGCTTTTTCTTGTGACATTC
>JBGTHN010000087.1:0-3152 GCA_041746235.1 Pyrinomonadaceae bacterium
GCGGAAACTGAAAGTGGTTTTACGCCGATGAGTGTGAGTTTTGATGATTCGGGAAAAATGAACGTTTGTGCTTATACGGGTTGCTGGGAAGGAACGGGAAAGGTTTCTAAAGATCCTAATTTTTTGATGTTAAGCGGACAGAATTTGAAATTCTCGACTTCGGACTCGGCGGATATGAATGAGAATATTGCCATCACTTTAGACCGAAAAGATAATGTTGCGATGCTAAAAGCGGGTGGATTTGCTCAACCTTTGATCTGTCAGAAAAAAGGCGGGCAAAGTGCGGACACGCCGACGTTTGAACAATACAAAGTTAAAGTTTCGACTGCCAAACCAAAACCGATAAATTTCAAGAACAACAAAAATGCAAGAATGTTTCGCACGCGTTTAGGTGAAGCATTAACAGAAGGCGTAAATTTTGCGGGGCATTATATTTTGGCTTATTGGGGATGCGGAACAAATTGCTTGTATGGAGGAATTATTGATACGAACACAGGTATCGTTTATTTTCCAGATGAGTTGGGCGGAATGGGCGTTGGGCTTGACGGCGATTTTGATGAAGAACCTCTGCAATTTCAAAAAGACAGCACATTGTTTATCTTCAACGGTTTTGTCGGAGTAGATAATGATGACAGCATTCAGGGAACTCATTATCTTGTTTGGGAAGTAACAAAATTTAAGCAGGTTAAATTTGTTCCTAGAAACAATAAATCTCAATAAGCCTGATGTGCAACTTTTTCTATATTTTAACCAACAAACATTTGATTGCTGAAACTTAATTTTCAAATGTTTGTTGGTTAAAGACTTTATGAAATTGCAACCGATAATCCGATTATTTTTATGTGCCGTTTTGTTAATGCATTCGAGTGTTGCTCTTGCATTTGAAACCGATCAATATAATCTGCCGCCGACACCGCTTGCTGATATTGGTGTGGAAGTAACGGATTATGCCGAATTAAATTTAAGGCAATCAGTTGAAGAGATAAATGAGGAAATTACAGAATTACAAGGCTGTTTAGAAAAAAAAATTGTAAACGAAAAATGCAAATCTCCGAAAAAAACTCGTAAAAAATTAATTTATCTGCAATCAGAAGATGCAGTTGCGAAAGGTATATTTAAAAAGCTCGGAGATGGAATGATTCCTTTTACAAAAGTGAGTTTGTGGATGGAATGGCATAAATTCAAAGAAAAAAATGTTCGTTATAAAACCGGTTTTGCAAAATCCATACATTTCACTGCACCTATTAATTATTTGACGATAAGCCCGACCGTGAATATTTTTGACACGAATTTAGGCACAGATAAGATCGCCCATATCTTTCAGCAAGGTTACGATTATTACGAAATATACAGACGTGCTTTGGCAAAAGGTGATTCCGAAGATGAAGCCACCAAAAAGGCTGTTAAATGGGGACGAAAAACCGAGAAAACTTATTTTGGAACTTGGGTTTCGGGAATTTATTCAAATGCCGATCTTGCCGCCAACTATGCCGGACTCAAATTTTATCAAGGTTTAACGCACGAAATTAAGATCGGAAATAATGTCAGACCAGCCGTTATAATTCTTTATGATGGAGTTTGGGAAATGAACAAAAATACGGATTTGCGGGAAGGCTTGCTCAAACCATTTATCTCCAAACATCTTAATGAAGCCTATAATCCAAGTAAGATCTTTAATATTTTAGGTTATCGAAATTACGTTCGCCGTGTCGTCAGAAAACAAAGTTGCAAACAATGGTTTGATCGTTACCCGAATTTATCGCAAACAGATTTGGAAGCAACAACAAAATCTCTGGAACTCTGGCACGGCGAAGATTACGGATTTTCACGAACCAAGAATTTTGTAACGATCGCAAACACCTGTTTTGACAGCAATAAAAAACCAATCGTTGCCGATTCCGAATAATTCAAACGCTTAATAATTTGAGTTTAAAATAAAAAAAGTGCCGAGGGTCGGACTCGAACCGACATGAGATTGCTCTCGCTAGATTTTGAATCTAGTGCGTATACCAATTTCGCCACCCCGGCAGGTGAGTTAAAATAATAAAACTCTTTATGTTCAAAGGTCAAATCACTGCGTCTTATTTCAATTTAATCCTCTCTTAAAGTTAAACATTGATTAAACCTTGCCAAGTGTGTTAAAGTGTGGGAGTTGAAACATTTAGCCTAAGAAGCTATGCTTTCCGACGATTTTCAACAAATCCGCACAAATACAAAAAAACTTGGTAAAAAACTATGTTCGAAATTGAACAACCTTCGAGAAGTCTGTTAATTGTTGAACCAAACAATAACACGCGAAAAACTTTGCTTGATTTTCTTTGTCCGATCTATGATTGCTTTGAATCCGAAGACATTGGATCGGCATTTGAAATAATTTCAAAAAGGGAATTTGAAGTCATTATCGGTAATTCCGGTTTATTGGGAACAGAAGGAATAGAATTACTTAGGACAATTCAATTTTTGTCGCCTTCGATAAGTATTATTTTGGTCGGCGAAAACGATTCTGCAAAAGATGTAATTGAAGCCTTTCGGTTTGGTGTTTTTGACTTTCTGCAAAAGCCTTTTGAACTCGAAGAACTTGAAAATTCGATTGAAAAAGCGATTGTTCGATGTCAAACCAAGCGGCTAAAAGAAAGTTACGATCTACATCTGGAAGAATTGGTTTCGGAACGCAACGAAAGGCTCGATGAAGCACTTGAAAGCATTGAAGGTTCGTATCGAACAACGCTCAAAGCTCTCGTGCAAGCCTTGGAAACACGCGATTTTGAAACTCACGGACATTCAGAAAGAGTCGTTACATTCAGCCTGCGTCTGGCACACGAATTTGGTTTGGAAAAAGAAAAAATGCGTGATCTCGAACTCGGAGCTTTGTTGCACGACATAGGCAAGATCGGCGTTCCCGATTCGATTCTGCGAAAACCCGCCAAACTTAATGAACGTGAGTGGGAAAAGATGAAACTGCATCCAACTCACGGTTACAAAATTTTGCGGGACATACCATTTTTAAAAGACGCGGCAAAAGTTGTCGCTCAACATCACGAGCGTTGGGACGGAAGCGGTTATCCGAACAAATTACGCGGCGAAAACATAGAAGTCACCGCCAGAATTTTTGCGGTTGCGGATGCCTTCGATGCAATGATAAGCGATCGTGT
>JBGTHN010000088.1:0-8369 GCA_041746235.1 Pyrinomonadaceae bacterium
TAGAAAAGAATAATTTTGCTCAGTTGGAAAAAATGAAAATCGGTTTGGTGACAAATCACACGGGAAGAAACCGTGCGGGGAAAACAACGATTGATATTTTGTTTGAAGCGAAAAATGTTGAATTGATTTCTCTCTTTTCACCCGAACACGGGATTCGCGGGGAACTTGACCAATCAAAAATTACCGATTCAAAGGACGAAAAAACAGGCTTGCCGATCTATTCGCTTTACGGTGAATCGCGTCGTCCGAAGCCCGAACAACTCGCCGAATTGGACGCATTGGTTTTTGATATACAAGACATCGGCACACGCTTTTATACATATATTTCCACGCTTCGTTTTGTTTTGGAAGAAGCGGCAAAGGCAAATAAAAAAGTGTTTGTTTTGGATAGACCAAATCCGATAAATGGCGTTGATGTCGAAGGTGCGGTTGCCGATGAAGATAAATTGTCATTTGTCGCCACGCACACTTTGCCGATTCGACACGGAATGACGATCGGCGAAATCGCTCTGATGATGAATGATGAGAGAAAGATCGGTGCGAATTTGGAAGTTATAAAAATGGAGAATTGGCAGCGTTCGATGTGGTTTGATGAAACAAATCAAACGTGGATAAATCCTTCACCGAATATGCGAAACCTTACGCAAGCAACGCTTTATCCCGGAATCGGTTTGCTTGAAACAACAAATTTGTCGGTCGGTCGCGGAACTGATACGCCGTTTGAAATCATCGGTTCGCCGTGGTTGGATGGACAAAAACTTGCGGCTTATCTAAACGAAAAAAATCTCAAAGGCGTGCGGTTTGTTCCGATTCAATTTACGCCGAAATCTTCTGTGTTCAAAGACGAAAAATGTATCGGAATTAATATCATTATAACCAACAGAAATGAATTTGAATCGGTCAGAACCGGAATAGAGATCGCTCTGGCATTACAAACACAATTTTCGCTTGATTGGAAGATTGATAATTATGATCGGCTTTTAGTAAATGCGAAAACTTTTGAAAATGTTAAACAAAAAAAATCTTATGAAATTATAACAAATGATTGGATTCAACAATTAAACGAATTTAAATCTCGCCGAAGTAAGTTTTCTCTTTACAAATAAATGCTTAAGGAGTATAAAAATAAGACATTAATTTGTTCTCTAAGCAATATTTTTCAACTTACCTTTTATCTGTATAGAGGTTAAACATTTGTAAGTAGTGTCATAAGCAACACTTACAGCTATACAACTTTCGTTAAGCATACGTTATGAAGGATTCGGTTTTTTCACTTTAATAGAATCGGGTTTGGAGTGGGCTGTTTTTATGACAGTCGAGTTATTTAACTATTTTGCAGTTTTTACAATTTTGAAAATGAATTCACGTTTTAAAATTGTGTTTCGATACCTAAAAATTAAAATCAGGAGGAATATATGGACAGAAGATTCATATTTCTAGCAATGCTTTTTGTTTGCTTTTCTTTGGTAGGTTCTGTTTTTGCACAAGGAACAACAGCACGTTTAACCGGAACGATTACGGATAATTCAGGTGCGTCAATACCCGGAGCAACTGTAACACTTACGAATGAGGCAACACAGACATCTTTAACAACTACCACGAGTAATAATGGTGGTTATACATTTGATTTGATTCAAGCCGGAGTTTATACAGTTTCCGTCGAAAAAGACGGGTTCAAAAAAGTCATATCAACAAAAAATGTAGTCAACATCAACCAACCGACAACAGTAAATTTCGCACTTGAAGTTGGAGATGTTTCGGTCGTTGTAAATGTTGAAAATACGGCTGAATTAGTCCAGACCAGCACATCGGGAAATTTGGGAACAACGATTGAAGAAAGAACGATCCAATCCGTTCCCATCGTTGGACTTCGCGGGAGAAATCCGCTTGATGTGGTTGATTTTCAACCCGGCGTTAGTGTTGGAACAAACACCGGTGGTGGAATACACGTCCACGGTTCACGCGACCGGGCTTTCAATTATACTTTGGACGGAATTGATATAAATGAATCGAGTGCGGGTGGTTCTAATTTTACACCGCTTCGTCCGAATCCTGATTCAATTCAAGAATTTCAGATCGTAACGAGCAATTTTACTGCCGAACTCGGCAGAAGCCCCGGAGCTCAGGTAACATTTGTTACAAAAAGTGGAACAAACGATTTTCACGGAAATCTATTCGAATATTTTCAAACACCGGGTTTTAATGCCAATGAGTTTGAAAATAATTTATTGGGAGTTCCAAGACCAAAATTTATCCAACACATTTTTGGTGGAAGTGCCGGTGGACCGATAGTTAATCCGGGATTTGGTGTTAATACACCATATTTCAAACCATTAAAAGACAAGGCATTTTTCTTTGTAAATTTACAAATGCTAAGAGCTACTCAAACGGGATTAGTTCAACGAACTGTATTCACACCGGAAGCACGAAACGGAATTTTCAGATATGTTCAAAATATACGAAATCCTGCCAACGGTTCTGCTTCTACAAACAGTCCGGCGGGAACTGCGAATGCTTCTGTAAATAGTAGCGGAACTCCTATTTTACCGGCTTGTAGTATGGCAGTAACTGTTGCATGTATTGCCACATATAATGCTGCGATAGGCACTTCGGCAATTGGATTCGATCCGGCATTATTAGCAGTTATTAATTCAATGCCCTTGCCAAATGATTATGGTGCGGGTGATGGTCTTAATACAGCAGGCTTTAATTATTTAGCCGGTCAACGCGAAGAACAATATGATTTTGTAACGCGGATTGATTATAAAATTAATGATACCAGTGCGTTTTACGGACGCTATGCACAAGGCAGACAACAATCATTTGGTGATTCGGTCAATGGTGGTGGAGCGGCATTTCCGGGAACTCCTATTTTGGTCTATACAGACAGAACCCCGAAAAATTTAGCTTTAAACTATAGATTCTCGCCAAACGGAAAATCTACTAATGAATTTTTATTCGGATATAGTGCTTTTTCATTTGATTTTATTGCACCCGAAACCGATCCTTTTTACAATTTCACATTCAATCTGCCAACGACACCGAACACAAATGTTCTTGGTAATTCAAGGTCTTTAAGAACTTATCAATTCGTTGATAATTTTACTTATTCAATGAATAAGCATCTACTTAAAGCGGGTGTTAATCTGCGTTTTGGAAGACATACCGATAGTCGTTCGTCAGTTGGTGGAAGTCAAATTGAAGGTATTTTAGATTTTAGTGCAGCCCGAAACAGTAATTTCTCTGCTTTTGGTTTGCCGACACTTTCACAACCTATATCTACAACCAATACAAACGGAATAATCGGTATAAATCCAACCGATAATTCCCGTTTGCAAAGTCAGATCAATGATTTTCTGGGACGTGTCGGAAATTACAGTCAGGCATTTGTTGCCACAGCAAGCGGAGCTAATTTTGCACCACCGGGAACACGTTGGACATTTCAACATTTCTATCCTGAATTAGATTTTTATTTTCAAGATTCATGGAAAGTAACCAGAAACTTCCTTGTTGATCTTGGTTTAAGATATGAAGTTAAATTGTCACCAAGTTCCAGTGGACTTCCGATATTAGCACCGGATCAATTGGTTGCTGTTGATGGAGCACCGTCAAATACGGTTCGTTGGACGGAAAGCAAATTATTTGAAAATGATCTAAACAACTTTGGTCCTTCGATCGGATTTGCATGGGACATTTTCGGAAATGGTAAAACATCACTTCGCGGTAACTATCGTTTAGCTTATGACCGTTTGAATTCACAAGTAAATGGAGCACAACTTTTCCAAAGTGCACCGGGTAATAACACAAGTGTTACAAACACAACTTATGCTGCCAGTGGCGGTTTGCTAAGAAACGGTTTGCCGAATTTAACTCCGACACAATCACCGAATGTTCTTCGTCAACCACCGGTTGCAGGCACGGGAACACAAACTCTGTTTGATCCGAGAAGCCAATATCCTGAAGTTTCACAATTCTCTATTAGTTTTCAGAAAGAATTGTTTTGGGATAATGTTCTGCAAGTAAATTATATCCGAACCCAAGGCAGACATTTATTTGGAGCATATAATGCCAATCAGGTAGATATAAATGCACAGCCAGCCGGATTTAATAGTTTTCTTGATGAATTTAATATGGTTCGGGCAAATTCTACTTATAACAGTCCATTGATAAATGCACTTTATACAGGAAGTGCGGCTAATAATACGGGAACAATGACATTCCGAACCAACCAAGTAACAAACATTGCCAACGGAAATGTTGCAAGTTCTGCACAAGCGATTTCACAATTGCGAAGTGGCGTAAATCAATTGATCGTTGCTAATGGATTTAGTCCATTCTTGTTTGTTCCCTATCCACAATTCGGAACACTTCGCGTTTTGGATACAAATCAGCGTTCAAATTATCAGGCTATGGAAATAATTTTGAAACGCCGTATTTCAAATGGGATCGGATTTGAAGGTAGTTATACATGGTCGCTTTCAAAAGACAATGGCTCGTTTGATCCGACATTTACTGTTATTGGTGGTTCCACAGCACAATCAGGAAGTAGTACGGCGTTTGATAATAACAATCGTGATCTTAATTACGCTTGGTCAGACTTTGATCGTCGTCACATTTTCAATTTGACATACGTTGTCGAATTGCCATTTGGTCGTGACCGAAAATTCCTAAGTGATATTGCCAGACCGTTGGATTGGATAATTGGCGGATGGCAATTAGCCGGATTGACAAATTATTCAAGCGGCAGACCATTCACTGCTTATTCCGGTTTATTTACATTCAGCAACTCGATATCAACCCCTGCAAATTGCGATGGTTGTTCGAGAACTATGGGAACTGTTGTTGAAGAAAATGGAACAAGTTATTTGTTTAGTGCAGAACAAAGAGCAAGGTTTTCACAACCTGCTCCGGGCGAATTCACTAATACCGGAAGAAATTATTTCATTTTTTCACCCGATTTTCGGGCTGATATGTCATTGTCTAAAAAGTTTAGATTCACCGAAAGTATGAATTTTGACTTAAGACTTGATGCGAAAAATGTATTTAATGCAGTAAACTACGGTCTTCCAACAACTACTCTGACATCTTCAACTTTTGGTCGCATCAGATCAACGATTGACAGTAGTGCAAGGAAGTTACAATTATCGGTTAAGTTTAATTTCTAAACCGATCTAAACTTTTTTATCTGAACGGAAACACATTTTTTTACGAAATTGTGTTTCCGTATTTTTTTGTTTGCAACTTGAATAAAAGAATCGCAAAATTTGTTTTATGGGAAACTTGCTGCTTAAAAATCTTGAGATAGTCTTGCCGGACAAAGTTCAAACAAATTGCAATATCCTCATAGAAAACGGAATTATCCAAAACATTTCGACCGACAATTTCTCAGCCGATAAAGTTATCGAGTTTAATAATGCGAACTTGCATAGCGGTTTCATAGATATTCATAATCACGGTGCAAATGGTTTTGACGTGAACGAATCTTCCGCAGACGATCTGATCGAGATCGGAAAGTTTCTCGCTTCAAATGGCGTAACGGCGTGGCTTCCGACGCTTGTTCCGGATTCCAATGAAAATTTTCAAAGCGTAATCAAAGCAATTGACGAAGCGATGCAGGTGCAAAAAGTTCTGCCTGTTGCCCAAATTCTTGGCGTGCATTACGAAGGAGTTTTCGCCAACGAGAAAATGTGCGGTGCGTTGCGTCCCGAATATTTCAAAAACTTCAAAAACGGCGACGAGGTTTCGCAAATTCCAAAACTAAACAACGGAATCCATTTCACGACACTCGCACCGGAAGTCGAAAATGGCATTGAACTGATTAAGGAATTAACAAAACAAAATTGGCTGGTTTCGATGGGACATACAAAAGCAGATACCGAAACTTTAGATAACGCATTCCAAAATGGTGCGAAGCATCTGACACATTTTTTTAACGCGATGACAGGTTTGCATCACCGCAGTTTGGGCGTGGTCGGTTGGGCTTTGACGAATGACGATATCACCTTCGACATCATCGCCGACGGAGTTCACGTTCATCCCGAAATGCTCAAGTTTGCCGTCGAAAACAAAGGAACGGACAAAGTTTCCTTGATCTCCGACTCCATCGCACCGACGGGTTTAGGCGATGGCGATTATAAAATGTGGGGCGAAAAGATTTCGGTGATAGATTCTAAAACAAACAACGAAAATGGAAACATTGCGGGAAGCGTAATCACTCTGCTTGAAGCCTTTAAGATGATGATGTCGCTTGGTTTTTCCAAAAATGCAGTTGCAAAAATGTCTTCATCAAACCCCGCAAAGTTATTAGGGCTTGAAAAAACTCACGGTTCAATTGAAGTTGGCAAAAGTGCAGATCTGGTAGTGTTGGATGAAGATGGAAATGTGAAATTGACAGTTATAAATGGAACGATAGCAACAAATAAAGAGCAATATTAACAGGGATGAAGAGGATTTTAGGGATTTTAAAAAACTGTATTAAATCCCTGAATATCCTCTTCATCCCTGTTAAAATATTTGTAAATCAATTCGCAGGCAAAACCCTTTTCCTGTTCCATTTTTTGGTTACAAGAAACACGCCGACGAAGATCAAACCCATCGCCACGAAGATTCTTGGATTCCAAGCCTCGCCCAAAATAGTTATTGCCAGAAAAGTCCCGATCAAAGGTTGCATATAAACATAGACCGCGACGACCGAAGGCTCGACTCTCGCCAACGCCCAGGTGTTCCAGTAGTAAGCCAGAATCGTCGGGAACAAAACGACTCCCGCAAGTGCCACCCAAGCCTGCGTTGAAACTTCCGCCAACTCGACGCTTGAAAGAGAAATTGCACCGATGGGAACATTGATGATCGCACCGAACAGAAAAAGCCACGCAATTGATTTTAACGAACCGTATTTGCTTATCAACTTCTTGGAAATCGCCAGATAAATTGCATAAGACAGAGAATTAAGCAGCACCAAAATGTCGCCCTGCGTCGTTGAAGATGAAAAACTAGCCTTCGTCGGATCAATCAAATAAACTACGCCTAAACCCGCAATAATAATCCCAATAATCTTTCGCCAAGTCAGCGTATCATTCCCGACAAACGAACTTACAACGATCGCAAAAACAGGAATCAAGACCGCCAGCAGAGAAGTATTCGTTGCTGTGGTCAGAGAAAGCCCCGTAAAAAACAGCAACTGGTTCAAAACGATCCCAAAAAGAGCAAAAAGGGCAAAATAAGCATAATGACTGCGTTTCTCCAAAGCCAAACTGCCCGTCAACCTCTGCAAAACGACAAACGCCAACGCTCCGCCCGCCACACGAAAGCCAACTATTGCAAACGAAGGAAACGCCTCCAACGCAAACTTCCCAAGAATCGGTGCCGAACCAAACATCAACTGCACCGCAAACAAAGCAACGTGCGGAGCATAACTATTTTCATTTTCGGGCAGAACATTTTCCATTTATAAAACAAAGTTTGATGCTACCAAATTCACCAAATAAATGTCAGTGCTGTAGGAATTATTCCGATAACTTTCATTTTAATAATAATTTCCTATAATCCTATCAACCTTTGCAATATAAATTTATTGATTCCTTATGGTAGAATTATCTACTTTGAAATTTATCTTTTGCAAAAAATCTAAAACTATATGCCACTTACTGACGAACAGAGAAAGCTAAAGAAATTTATCTACGGTCGAATCAAGGTTGATGAGCCAATTGAGCCGACCGATGACAGGCACGTTGATATTTATCAAAATCTTGAAACCGATCCTGTCGAAAAATTAAAAGAGCATATCGAATTGACCGATGGCGAAAGTATGCAGTTCTTTTCCGGCTTTCGCGGTTCGGGGAAAACCAGCGAACTTTTTCGGCTTCGTAAGAAATTGGAAGCGAATGGATATTTTGTTATCTATGCGAACGCACTTGATTACATAAATCCTTCAGATGAGATTGATATAACCGACCTTTTAGTAGTTATTGCAGGGGCATTTAGTGATGCTATTGAAAAAGAATTCGGTAAAAATCCCGCACATGAATCTTATTGGACTCGTTTAACTAATTATCTTACGAAAACAACCATCAACGTTCCCGAAGTAAATGTAAAAGGTGAAATAGATTCTCCGGCGAAAGAAGTTATCGGCGGATTGAAGGCAGGGATTGATTTAAAGTTGGAGCTAAAAGATACGCCGAGTTTCAGACAAAATCTGCAAAAGATACTTTCCGAGCGAATTGGCGGACTAAAAACAGAGGTTCATAAATTTATCCAAGATGGTGTTAAGTTAATTAAAAAGAAAAAAGGCGACGACGTAAAGATCGTATTTATCTTTGACCAATTGGAGCAGATACGCGGTTCGCTTTTTAATGAGCAAGCAGTTATTCAAA
>JBGTHN010000089.1:0-23294 GCA_041746235.1 Pyrinomonadaceae bacterium
GGTTTCGCTCGTGATGAAAAAAGGTACAAAACTCGATGGCAAAGCACCGATGCTTCGTTATGCTTACGGTTCTTACGGCATTTCGATGACTCCGAGTTTTTCGACCGCTCGTTTAAGCCTTCTCGACAGAGGAATGATCTACGCCATCGCACATATTCGCGGCGGTTCGGAACTCGGCGAAAAGTGGCGGCAAGATGGACGTATGTTTAAAAAATTAAATACGTTCTACGATTTTATTGATGCGGCGAAATGGCTTCAGGAAAACAAATATACGTCGGCTGATCGAACCGTAATTCAAGGCGGAAGTGCGGGCGGTTTGTTGATGGGCGGAGTTGTTAATATGTCGCCGGAAACTTTCAAAGCGGCGATAACTCAAGTTCCGTTTGTTGATGTGATGAATACGATGTTGGACGAAACGCTTCCTTTAACCACGCAGGAATGGATCGAATGGGGAAATCCAAACGAAAAAGAAGCGTTTGATTATATGATTAAATATTCGCCGTATGACAACATCAAGGCTCAGAATTATCCGAATATGCTGGTCGAAGTTTCGCTTTGGGACAGCCAAGTTCCATATTGGGAAGGTGCGAAATTTACAGCGAAGGTTCGGGAAATGATGACGAACGATGCCGAAATTCTGCTCAAAACAAATATGGGCGGCGGACACGGCGGTTCATCGGGACGTTATGACCGCTATAAAGAAATTGCATTTGATTATGCTTATGCTTTGAGCCAAGTTGGAATTACTGAATAGTCTTTAGATTTTAGACTTTATCTGTTATTAACAAAACAGGTTAGGATGAATCAAATTAGCTTTTGTCGCAGAGCGACTTTAAGAAAATAGCCAGTGGTGAAGCGTAATGAAATGAAGCGTAACCTCTGGACAAGTTGGAAAAACATTTCGCACTCTGTAAGGAGTGCAACAAGTATCTGTCGCCTCTTCACCACTGGCTATTATCTTGTTGCTTCTGCCGAAGCAGAAGAATTTGAATTTTCCTACTAACCTAATTTGTCAATACATTTATAAACTAATCGGACGAGTGAGATTTTTTTCTCATTCGTCTTTTTTTATGTCAATTTGACTGCATTCGGTCAATCAATTTGACTGATTTGATTGAATTGTTAAGTAGAAATATTTTTATTAATAGTGTTCCAAGTCAATACACAAGGGCTTTTGTGCATTTAAGCAATTATGGCACACCTATTGCAAAAAATAGAGTAAGCCACACCGACACCAAATATGCTTTTCAGGTGTCAACAAACTTTTAAGAGGATAAAATTAATCAGATGACAGGAAAACACAGAGTTTATAATTTCGTTGTATTTTTAGTATGTTATTCAATGGTTTTTAGTATGATTGTTTTTGGGCAAGTCGCTAAAACAAATGTTAAAAGCAATCAAAAAGCAGAAACTAACATTAATACATCTATTGAATATATACAGGATTTAACTCAACTTGCCAAAAGCGGAAAGATCGTTGAGGTTGAATCATTAAAGGAAAAAACTGCTAAATTAGAACAAGCGTTAACTTCTGATAAGCATAAAGGTTTGGTTTTGATTGATGGAAATGCTTCCGATAATATAATTTTGGCTGAAAGTCTTGCTCTTAGCTTAACTTCGGAAAATGCTCCAAAAAGTTTGCAAAACAAAAAGGTCTGGCAAATAAATTGGTCGGCACTTGTTAGCAATGCAAAATCCAGACAAGAGATCGAATCGAATTCGCAAGAATTAATAAACAAGATCGCATCGGCAAAAGGTGATGTAATTTTGTTTGTTGAAGATATTTCAACCTTTTCCAAAAATAATCCGATCTTCGGGATGGAAATTGCCAAAGTCTTGCGGGAGGGAATTACAGATGGAAATGTTCGAGTTGTTTCTTCTTCAACTTTAGATAGTTATCAACAGGAAATTGCTTTGGATTCACAGATGAAATCGTATTTTCGCAAAGTTGAATTTGGAGACAGCAATAAACCGGATAACTCTTTCGTCGGTGATAAGGTTTCACCCGATCTACGCGAACTTATAAAAAATTCTCATCCAAATGACAGCGTTCGCTTAATTTTGCAAACCGATAATATCAATAATACACAACTTACAAATCTTCTTAATACAAATCAGGCACAAATTATAAACTCTATGCCCAACCTCAATATGTTAGAGGTTGAAATGCCCGTTGGATTGATCGAAAGTGTGGCAGGTTATGAAGTTGCTCAACATCTGTCATTAAATAAACCTATTAAAGGAACGCAATTAGGCGGTGTTTTGAATACAGTAACGCCTCCGTCTGAAGTTAGTCATATTGTCAAAACTTCAGGAGCGGGAGACACGAGAGAAGCTTGGGGGCAGAATGATACTTTCGGGAATAATATCGGAATCGCTATTCTTGATTCGGGAATTACCGATGCACATAAAATGTTTGCTGATGAAAATGGTAATTCCCGCGTAGTTTACAACCAAAATTTCACAGGCAGTGGTGGAACGCACGATAGTTTCGGACACGGAACGCACGTTGCTTCATTGGCGGCTGGCACTGACAAAGCTTCATCGAATTTCAGTCCTTATGCGGGATTAGCACAAAAGGCGAAATTGATCGATATGCGAATTCTGAATGAAAATGGAGTTGGAACAGTTTCAAATGCATTGTTGGCACTCGATAAAGTTCTTCAATTACGAGATACATACAACATCAAAGTAGCTAATCTTAGTTTTGGATCACCTGCGGTTGAATCATATCGAAATGATCCGATGTGTCGTGCTGTTCGCAGATTGGTCGATGCGGGAGTAGTAGTTGTTGTGGCAGCCGGAAATGACGGTAGAAAAGCAAATGGAGGCAAACTTTACGGATTGATTCATTCGCCCGGTAATGAGCCTTCTGCTATAACCGTTGGTGCTGCAAACACTTATAGCACTGATAAGCGAAGCGATGACGGTATGACAACATATAGTTCGCGAGGACCGACAAGAAGTTACTGGAAGGACAGCAATAATGTAAAACACTACGATAATTTGGTTAAACCGGACATCGTTGCTCCCGGAAACAAAATTGTGGCAGCTCAACCAAATTCCGCGAGTTTAGTAACAAACAACCCACAGCTTCAGGCTACGCCGAACGCGGCATCAAATCAAAAATTGATGACTTTGAGCGGCACATCGGTAGCAACACCGATTGTTAGCGGGGCGGTTGCGATGTTATTACAACTTAATCCAAAACTTACGCCAAATATGGTTAAGATGAGTTTGATGTATACAGCTCAACAATTAAATGGTGCGAATCATCTTGAACAAGGAGCAGGATTATTAAATGTTGATGGTGCTTCAAGATTAGTTGTAAGAATTAGACAGGATCTAAATAATTCGACTCCATTACGAACACCGATGTTAACCTTTTGTTCAAGCAGTTTTTGTGTTCTACCTACGCCAAAAACAAAGATTATCGGAGAATGGTTTGATTGGTCGCAGGGGGTAATGCTTAATTTCGGCTATGCCAAAGATGAAAAACTTATAAAAGAATATCAAAAGGTCTATGGCACGGGAATGCTGATGAGCGACGGAATGCTGATGAGCGACGGAATGTTGATGAGCGACGGAATGCTGATGAGCGATCAGATCAAGAGTAATTCAATGAATGTCTTAGTTATGGGTGACAATTAGCAGTTAGCGAACGGAATAAACATAGACTTTAGAGCGGTTTATGAGTATTTATCGTTAATTAAATGTCTAATTATTATTGTAACTAAAAAAACATCACTGTAATTTTCAAACTTAAATTACAGTGATGTTTTTTTTCCTAGACAATAATAAAAAATAAACATATACTAATTTTAGTAAACATTGTTTGCTACTTCTAATCTCCACACATTCAATCTAATCAACGCTTAATTACCTCAACCCCTGAAAAATAAATTCATTGTGATAACAATCGGAAGAGTTCAAAAATTATTTATTTGGATGACGCTATCAATGGCAGTAGCGGTTTTTGGTGCTTCTATTTATAAGTTGCCAACTCAAAAGATCGGTGTAAATCTTATTTTTCTTGCCTTAGCAACTATATTTTTCAGCACATTTTCACAGATTCAACTCCCACGAACAAAAATACACATAACGGTTTCGGATATTCTGATATTTGTTTCACTATTAACTTATGGTGGAGAGATTTCGGTAATTTTAGCAATGACTGAAAATCTTATTACCTCGATAAGTTTTCGCCGTAAGGGCATTAATATAAAAGTTCGCACGATGTTTTTAAATTCCAGTATTGCCGGAATTGCTACATTTATTACGGCAATTTTGGGTGGATATATTTTTGGTCCAATAACTCAAGTGGCAAAAAGCGGAGAAATTGCTGATTTAGCCGGATTACTTTTATTTATGGCAGTGTCACAATTTTTGGTAAATACTTTGTTTATAACCATAATTTCAACAGCTAAGAGTGACAAGAGTGTTTGGAGAGTTTGGTATGAATATTGTTTGAATGGACTGGTTATATTTGTCGCTTGTGCAATAATTGCGGGAATAATTGTAAATGGTTTATATAAAATTGACCCAATTTTAATATTGGTTTCAGTTGCGGGTGCAATCACGGTTTATTTTACCTACCGTAGATATACCGATGATGTAAAAATTACTGCGGCTAAAGCCGAACAATCGGAAAGAGAACGTGCGGAAGAAGCCGAAAAACATATCGAACAACTTCAACTTCATATTGCTCAACAGGAAATTACAGAAAAGGCTTTAAGAGAGAGTCGAGAGAAATTTAAACACGCAGCATATCACGATGCACTAACAGATTTGCCCAACCGAAGTTTACTTACCAAACATCTACAATTTTTGATGGAAAGAGCCAAAGAAACCGGCGGATATAATTTCGCAGTTCTCTTTCTCGATTTAAATCGCTTCAAAATGATTAACGATAGTTTAGGGCATTTTACGGGCGACAGTATAATTTTGGGTGTGGCAATGCGGCTTGCTTCATTGACGCGGAAAGAAGATATGGTTGCACGTCTAAACGGAGACGAGTTCGCAATTATATTAAACGGCGTTATGAGCATTGATGACATCATTCATTTTGCAGAACTCGTTAAACGAAAACTCTCTTTACCTTTCACCCTCGACGAAAGACAAATTTTCACGAGTGTCAGCATTGGGATTGTGATCGGAGATGAAAGTTATGAAGGGGCTGAAGACCTCTTGCGGGATGCAGATATTGCTATGTATAAAGCAAAAAAATCTGATAAACATTATTCGATCTTCGATAAGAATATGCAGACCCGTGCCGTAACACTTCTGGAAGTCGAAACGGATTTAAGATATGCCATACAGGGAAATGAACTTGTCGCCTATTATCAACCGATTGTTGATTTGCAATCAATGAAACTTATTGGTTTTGAAGCATTGATGCGTTGGAATCACCCGAAACGCGGGCTTGTTTCACCTGTGGATTTTATTCCGGTTAGTGAAAGCACAGGTTTAATTGTGCCGATGACTCTCTGGATTTTAAGAGATTCGTGCGAAAAATTGGCAAAGTGGAATAAGCAGTTTCCCGATAAAAAACCTCTTATGATGAGCGTTAATCTATCAGGTAAGCATTTTGCTCAAGACAATCTGGTTGCACAAATAAAGCAAATTCTAAAAGATACGAAAGTCCATCCAAATTGCCTTAAATTGGAAATTACCGAAAGTGCAGTGATGGAGAATGCAGAAGCGGCGATTTCTATCTTAAATCAACTGAGACGAATTGGAATTCAACTAAGTATTGACGATTTTGGGACAGGTTATTCATCTTTAAGTTATCTCCACCGTTTTCCGATCGAGACATTAAAGATTGACCGTTCATTTGTTAGTGCAATGGATCAAGGAAGTGAAAATGGTGAAATAGTCCGTACAGTAATTGCACTTGCTAAAGCCTTAAAATTGAACATCATCGCCGAAGGAATTGAAACGATTCACCAACTTCATCAATTAAGAATACTTGGTTGCCAATACGGTCAAGGATTTTTATTTTCCAAACCTGTGCCAATGCAAGAGGCGGAAGCCTTACTTGAAGATAGTGAGCGTTGGAAAAACATTATGCCACAGGAAAATGTTCACGTTTTACAAAATAATGAACCCGAAAAGATCATTCATTTAAATAGCTTATAATATTTCAATCAAGATAGTTTTTAATATCTATTCTCAAAAGCACGACTTTAAACCGTTAGTTTTGGTTTATTGTTAAGCGGAAATTCTTTTTCATATACATTTGCAAGATTCAATAAACTGCTTTCAGACCAAGGTTTTCCGACAAGTTGAACACCGATCGGCATTCCTTCAGAAGACAAACCGCACGGAACTGAAATTCCCGGAATGCTCGCTAAATTTGCCGAAGCTGTATAAATATCGCTCAGATACATCGCCAGCGGGTCGTCTGATTTTTCGCCGATCTTAAAAGCAGTGGTTGGCGAAGTTGGCGTTAAAATCGCATCACATTTTTCAAAAGCATTTGCGAAATCTTGCTTTAAAAGCGTACGGACTTTTTGAGCTTTTGAATAATAAGCATCGTAATAACCGCTTGAAAGCACATAAGTTCCAAGCATAATTCGACGTTTAACTTCTTCGCCAAAACCTTCTTCACGGGTTTTCATATACATCTCACGCAATTCGTGAGCATTTTCCGCACGAAATCCATAACGAACTCCATCAAATCTAGCCAAATTAGAAGATGCTTCAGCTGTTGCGATTATGTAATAAACTGCAATCGAATACTTTGAATAGGGAAGTTCTATATCAACAATTTCCGCACCGAGTTTTTCATAATTTGCGATCGCATTTTCAACCGATTCTCTAACTTCATCGTCCAAGCCTTCACCAAATAAAGCTCTCGGAACACCGATCTTTTTGCCCGAAATATCTTTGTCCAATTCGCTTATATAATCGGGAACTTCAACATCCGCAGTAGTCGCATCGTTTTTATCTCTTCCTGCAATCACACCTAAAACGTCGGCAATATCTTTCGATGTTTGACCAAAAATTCCAATTTGATCCAAAGAAGATGCAAATGCGACAAGTCCGTATCGCGAAATTCTGCCATAAGTTGGCTTTAGTCCAAAAATGCCGCAAAATGATGCAGGTTGACGAACCGAACCGCCGGTTTCAGAACCCAGACTCGCCCGAACAACTCCCGAAGCAACGGCAACTGCCGAACCGCCCGAACTTCCGCCCGGAACTCGCGTTGTATCCCAGGGATTTTTTACTGTTCCAAATGCAGAATTTTCGTTTGATGAACCCATTGCAAATTCATCCATATTCGTTTTGCCGACAATAATCGCACCCGCATTTTTTAGCTTTGTAACCGCTGTTGCATCATATTGCGGTTGATAATTTCCCAAAATCCTCGAACCGCAAGATGTTCGCATTCCGGTGGTGCAAATGTTGTCTTTAACGGCAATCGCAACGCCCCGCAAACTCTGATTTTCATCGGAAGAATTTGCAACTTCTTCGGCACGTTTCAAGGCATTATCTCTTTCGATTGAAAGAAATGAATTTAACTCACCGTTCAATTTTTCTGCATTGTCTAAAGTTTTTTCGATATTTGATTGAATGTTCATATTCTAATAATTTTTGCCATCTTGGTTTTTACTTTCATTTTCTCTGTCCTTTAACTCTTCATCCAAAACTAATTTATAGGATTTTACTAACTCCTCTAAGGCTTCTAATGAATTATCAAAGACCACTTTATTTCTTGCATTCAGAACAAAATAGTTTATGGAGTTTTTCTCTTCTATATATCCCACAGCTTCAAGATTTCCCCATTGGTCGCCTGTATAGTGATAAATTACTGCGGTTTTGTTTTCATCAATTTTAATTTCTTTGATTTTTTTTGCTTTTGAGTCAGGACTTCCATTTTGACGAAAACCTGTGATATTTTTTTCGACCAGTTGTTCAATAGTTTTTACTTCATCTTTCCCATACGATCTAGCGTAAGCAATTATGGGACTGTCTTTCCAAGTTTCATTCTCTGGATAAAATACAGCGTGCATACCTTGTTCACTAGCAGATTTGGTATCTAAAATCCATCCTTTTGGAGCTTTAAATTTGAAGGAATAACCCTCACCGTATAAAGTTCCTTCACCATTATTATTATTTTTGGTTATTTGATTTTGATTATTTGTTGGCTGACTATTATTTTCCTTGGTTGCAGTTGGTTGTGTATTGGTATCTGTTTGACAACCTATAAACAAAACTGACATTACTAAAATTGAAAGAATTTTTAAAAACATACTAGAAAATTCTCCTGATTTTTAACTAATCTTAAAAGGTAAAACATACAAAAAGACCGACATAAAGTGACAGATACTTCCAATCAATACAAAAACGTGAAAAATTGCGTGGTTAAATTTTATCTGCTTGATGCTGTAAAGAATCGCTCCGATTGTGTATGAAATTCCGCCGGCAACTAACCAGATCACGCCTTCGATCGGAAGATTTGCGATCAATGTTTGCAAGCCGAAAATTCCCAGCCAACCCATTAGAATATATGCAACTGTTGAGATCTTTCCGAATTTTCCCGTAAAAAATAATTTCAGCGTTATTCCGATTATCGCAATTGCCCAGACTGTTCCAAATAATCCCCAACCGAGCGTGCCTTGCATGACATTTATTGTAAAAGGCGTATAAGAACCCGCAATTAAAACATAGATCGCGGCGTGGTCAAAAATATTCAATTTATAACGCAATTTCGGTTCTTGCACATAATGATAGAGCGTCGAAGCCGTGTATAAAATCACAAGGCTCGCACCGTAAATGCTAAAACTAATAATGTGCCAAAGTGTGCCATCTGAAATTGCATAAATAACCAGAGTTATCAAAGCAATAACGCTTAAAATTAGTCCAAATCCGTGAGAAATTACATTAAGTTTTTCCTCCGTCGGATGATAAAAAGTTAATCTGTCTTCCATATTTAATTTTTGGGCGTAACCTTATCTATTAGCCATTTATTATTTTCTTTAATTGCTTCGACTTCTATTTCCTTTTGAATATTCTTCTCATTAGTTCGCCAAAAAAGTAGGATTTCAAATTTTGTCTTATTTTCGCCTGCCGTTTCACATTTTCCAGCCCGAAAAGCCTTCGGATAATTATCTGTCTGCGTAAAATAATCCTTTGCAGTTTCGGTTTGTTTTGCAAGATTATCTTGCAATTCTTTGCTTAAATACTTTTCACGCTGCTTAAAATTCTCCGCCGAAGGTTTCATATCATTTCCAATATGAAACGAATAAAATCTCTTCACCGAATCCCGCGATTCAATACATTGCGAGGATTCCAACACAGGCTGACTACAACTCAAGGCAATCAAGCAGTATACAGTAAGCAGTATGAAGAGAAGAAATCGTTTTCTCCAAAGCATTATCCATTTTCCATTTTCCATTTTACGTTTCATAAAACTTTCGGAACTTGAAAATGTCCTTCAACCGCCGAAGGTGCTTGCTCAAGTGCTTTTTCTTGTCCAAGTGATTCTTGCGGAACGTCTTCGCGTGCAGTCTTTGTCGCTTCGCCTTCTTCCGTCAAACCGCCGATCGAAACTTCTATTTCGTCCGTGTCAAGTTCATTTAATTGCTCAACATAAGCAACAATATTCGCCATCTGCGGCGTATAAATTTCAACTTCCTCGTCCGTAATTTCTAAATGTGCTAATTTTGCAACTTTTTTTACATCCATTATGGTTTTAATCCTATAAAGTATTCATCAAAAAGGTCTTCAATATTTCTCGCTCCGTGCAGAATACGAAAAACTTCGATGCCATTTTCTATCGGAAAGTAGAAGATTATGTATTTTTTATGTGGAAAACTTCGCAAGTGAACAATAAATTCATCGTGGCTTCTTCCAATTTTTGGGTTTTCTGATAATAAGTCAAACTTTTGTCCAAATTCTTTGATTACCTCTTTTGCTGAATCAATTGAATAGTTTGAAAAATAATCCCATACGTTCTCAAGGTCGCTTTCAGCAAAAGGTGAAATTATGACTTTAGACATTTATTCTCCTTTATTATCTTCAATTTTTTGCATTCCACGACGAATTATTTCATCTGCCAATTCTTCACCTGAATTATATGTATTGAAATTACCCGCACGCACTTGGTCAATGCCTTTTTGAACTTCACGACGTAATTCTTCGATGCGAATTTGTCGGAGTTGGTCTTGTTCTTTAAGAAGTCTTAAACCTTCGCGGATCACTTCGCTTGCTGAATTATATAAACCCGATTGAACCTTTTGATTTATCATTTCTTCGAGTTCTTTTGTTAAAGATACATTCATAATTTTTCCTCCAAGAAAATAATAAAATTCATAACCATTAATGTCAATCTTTGTTATTTATGGTTATTTTTTATCACGCTTCTTTTTCGCGAGACAACTTCCTGCCGCAAGTAGAAATTGATAACGCAAATTTTCATCTTTGATAGAATCGGCATGGTGTCTTAATTTTGGCGAAACTTCTTCAAGGGCAATTTCTGCTAATTCTTCATCGGACATATTTGTTTTTCGGGTTCGTTTTGTTTCTCTTAAAACCGTCGCTTCATCAATCCGAAATTCAATATATGTAACCGCAGGTTGACCTAAGATCGAATTGAGTTTGAAGATCATCTGTCCCGCAAGTTCTTTTTCCAAATGCCGTTTCCACATATTATCTTTGACGGCAACGATCAGATGTTTTTCAATCAACCTGTATGGAGCAGAATGTTCACACAAAGATTTCCCCGCAACTCTTCGCCATGCGGCAAAAATAACCGCTTCACGAACTTCGTCGGAATCATCTAATTCCTTTAATAGTTTTGGCAATGTTCGAAATAAATCTTCCATATCTTATTTAATATTCAACATTTATCATTTATCATTCTATTACATTTCCAAGGAAATAATTAAAGCAAGAAGATATTTATCAATTTCGAAATAGCGTAAGTGATAAATAATAAATGATAAATGATAAATGTGCCAAAGTTGATTTTAGCTTCGGGAAGTCCGAGGCGTTCGGAGATTTTAAGTTCAGTCGGATGGGAATTTGAAAAACACGTTGCTGATATTGATGAAACCGAAAAGAATGGCGAGAATCCCGCTGAATACGTGCAGAGATTAGCAAAAGAAAAAGCCGAAGCAGTTGCGTCAAATTATGAAAACGCATTGGTTTTAGGTGCAGACACAACCGTTGTTATTGACAATAAAATTATCGGAAAACCTGTTGATTTGGATGATGCACGAGAAATGTTAAGAATACTTTCGGGACACTGGCACGAAGTTTTAACAGGCGTTGCGTTGGTGAAGATTTCAGATTTCAGATTTCAGATTTCAGATAAAGAAAAGGCAAAGAATAAAGAAACAGATGAAAATCCTCAATCCTCAATCCACAACTTGCAAACTGTAGTTGGTTTACAAGCGACGAGAGTTAAATTCAATGAATTGAACTATGAAGAGATTGAATATTTAGTGAAATTTGGCGAACCACTTGATAAAGCCGGAGCTTATGCTGTTCAAGCACAAGCGGCACTTTTTATAGAGAAAATTGAAGGTGATTATTGGAATGTTGTCGGTTTGCCCATCAATCTGGTTTACCGTTTAATGAGAGATTTTGAAGCAATTAGCAATGGAAAATAAAAAAGACGAGTCATTTTTATCTGCCTCGTCTTAAAATATCGCTAAGTTATAGATTTTACAATACTTTATCTACTCTTCCAACAATAACATCGGCGGTATCAACTTCTGCAAACGGATCAGAGCCGGTGATTGGGTCTCCATCGGGTTTGCCGGTTTTATCTAAAATTATAAATGCCGGAAGTTGATCTAGTTTATACTTTTTAACAGATTGTTTTCCGTCTTCATCACGCAAGATCGTAATACTCAATTTGTTGCGTTTTGCAAATTTTTTGATGTCATCATCGGTTGCGTAATTTTTTGATTTAGTTGACGATGAATCGGTTGCGATAAAATAAAACACAACATCATCTCGTCCGTCATATTTTTTAGCTAATTTATTTATCGTATCGGCTTGGTCATTTGAAAGCGGAAGCCAACTTGCTCCGATTGCCATTACCACGACCTTACCTTTTTGTGCTTCAACATCAATTTTATTACCTTCAAGTGATGTAAAAATTATATCTTGGGCAGAAATGCTTAAAGACATTGCGAAAACAAGACTTAGAAACGCTGTTAGAATTTTGATGTTTTTCATATTTTTTCCTTGCCAGAATTGGCTTTCCGTTAATTTAGATGCAAGTTTAGTTCCAAGTTACTGCTTTTGGTTCAAAATTATATTGTCTATTAAACGAATTTCGCCAAAACGCACCGCAAGTGCAACTAAAACAGTATCTTCACCGATTTTCTCAATTGGCTCAAGCGTATCATTATTTACAACTGCAATGTAATCAATGTTAGCAATCGGTTCTTTTTCTATTTCATTTCGCACTATTTCCGCTAATTTTGCAGTATTTCGTTCTCCGCCTTCGACCGCAATCTCAGCTTCTAACAAAGATTTAAAAATTATTGAAGCTGATTTTCTTTGCTCGTCCGTCAACCGCTCGTTGCGTGAAGACATTGCCAATCCCGTTTGCTCCCTAATTATTGGAATTACAATGATTTCAGTATCAAAACCTAAGTCTGTAGTCAGGCGTTTTATAACTGCAACTTGCTGAGCATCTTTTTGCCCGAAAAATGCAAAATCCGGTCGAATCGTATTGAACAAAATCGTTACAATAGTTGCGACACCGCGAAAATGTCCAGGACGCGAAGACCCTTCAAGTTTTTCGGAAATCTCATCAACCGTAACATAAGTTGAAAAATCCTCGCCGTATATTTCATTAGCATCGGGAGCAAAAACATAATCAACATTATGTTCGGCAAGAAGTGCGGCATCCACAGTTAAATCACGAGGATATTTTTCAAAATCCTTTGCTTCATTAAACTGCGTTGGGTTAACAAATACTGAAACAATAACAATATCAGACATTTGCCGTGCTTTTTGCACAAGTTCAAGATGACCTTCGTGCAAAGCTCCCATTGTCGCCACAAATCCTATAACTTTATTTTCACGCCGGAGTTTGCGTGTCAAAGATGCCATTCGTTGTCGTCGGTTAATAATTTCCATAAATAAGTGCGATTAAATGATAAACCTATTTCTTCAAACTCTCCAAATCCACACTTTTTGGTAAACCGTAAGATTCTTCCTCATTTGGATAATTGCCGTTTTTAACATCGTCCATCCAATTTGAAACTGCTTCAGACATAACTCCGCGAATGTCTGCGTATTGGCGGACAAATCTGGGAAGTCTGCCGAAAGATAATCCAACCAGATCGTGCAGAACTAAAACCTGTATGTCGCAAGCCGAACCCGCACCGATTCCGATAGTTGAGATTTCCAATTCATTTGTAACGATCTCAGCAATTTCGCTTGGGACAAGTTCTAAAACGATAGCAAATGCTCCGGCTTCTTCAAGCATTTTTGCATCTTCGATCAATGTTTTAGCAGTTTCGGTAGTTTTCCCCTGAACCTGATAACCACCGAGTTTGTGGACGGATTGAGGCGTTAAACCGACATGTGCAACGACAGGAATCTCTTCATTGACGAGTCGTTCAACTAATTTGACACGGTTTCTGCCGCCTTCTAATTTAACCGCTTCCTCACCACCGTTTTTCATCAAAACCATTGCATTGCGAACAGTTTCATCTTCATTGATATGATAACTTCCATAAGGCATATCAGCGATTATCAAAGCTCTTTCCGCCGCACGTTTAACTGCTTTTGTCGCTGATAAAATCTCATCTAACGTAACCGGAATCGTGTTGCCGTAACCGTGAATTACATTGCCGATGCTGTCACCGACAAGAATTAATTCAACGCCGGCTTCATCAACAATTTTCGCTGACGGATAATCATACGCGGTTAGACATGTCAGCTTTTCGCCTTTTTTTTTCGCTTTGCGAAGAGCAGGAACATAAACTTTTTCGGGTTCGTCTGGTTTTAGATATGCCATAGATTGATTTTGCGATTATAGACGTAATAAGTCCAGTAAGTCTAGGAAGTTAGAAAAGTTCTCAAAGACTATGAAGATGTAGAAGATTTTGAAAATGATTGTTTCTTTTGATCTTCTGCTACGACTAGATTCTCATTTGGATTCCAACGGGTTACGGCAGAAAAATCTTCAACCTCTTCAAGTAATTCTTGAATCGTTTTATTTTCAACGGGATGGACAAAATGCGGAGCGAGTTCGGCTAAAGGAACAAGCACAAATCTTCTTTTATGAGAGTGTTTATGTGGAATTTGGAGAAATTCCGTCATAATTTGCGTGTCGCCAAAAAATAACAGATCCAAATCTACTGTGCGAGGTGCTTCCAAAAACTTGTGACGGCGACCGAGCAAATATTCGATTCGCAAAGTTCTTGCCAAAATTTGCGAAGGTGTAACATTTGCAACCTCAATTTCAGCAACCATATTCAAATATGAATTGTGGTCTTCAACGCCATACGGCTCAGTTTCATAAATTGCCGAAAGCCTGCAAACGTGCAATCCTGCTTCCATCAAACCGCGAACTGCAAGCAACAGATTGCCTGCTCTGTCGCCAAGGTTTGAGCCGAGACCTATATAGACCTTTGTAATTTCCGTTTCCATATTTTCTTTTAGTTACGACCAAAAAGTATCGAAGTATTTTTCATTATAACACGATAAAATATCCAAATACGAAAAATTTCTTTTTACTTTTTTTTCTATCAATGATTCAATAAAAGATAGAAAAGTGATCTAATTCCAGTAATGTGTTGGCAAACTTTGACGCATTCGGGCGGATTTTTAAGGGAGTTCCGTCAGTAGAAAATAACTCTCTATTTGAAATGGCAAGAAAAAAATTTCGCAATAGTGGACGGCAAATACCTGAATCAGAGCGTTCTTTTCAGGAATATCTTTTAAATCAGCCTGTTCCGCAAACTTCACGGACAGAATTAGTTCGTCTGATTCGCGGTGGCGAAGACACATATCTCGAACTCAAAATAAAACTTTCAAATCCCGAAAGAATCGCACAGGAAATCGTCGCACTCGCAAATACTGCGGGCGGAACGATGATCTTTGGTGTAACAGACCAACTTCGTATCGAAGGACTTAGAAATCCCGAAAGCGTGCAAGATGAGATAATAAAAATTTGCCGCGAAGAGATTTATCCGCCGATCGTTCCTCTGCTTGATACGATTGCTTTTGATGATGGAAGACGAGTTATTGCATTAGAGATCGAAGGAAAAAATCGTCCTTATCGAACACGAGACGGCAAATTTTATTTGCGGATCGGTGATGAAAAGCGTGAAGCAACACGCGAAGAATTGTCGAGTTTGATTGATGAAATTCGCCCACTATTTTATGAGAATATTCCGCTTGAAGGTTTAAGCGAAAGAGATTTTGATGATTCGCTTTTGTGGAGTTTTGCAAGTGCTTTTGAGAAAGAAAGTTTGGGCAAAAACGGTTATGAAACCGAAAACTTCTTAAAAAGAGATTTGCTTTTAGCGGTCGGTAATCAAGATAATTTTTTGCCGACAGTCGCGGGAATCTTGCTATTTGGTAAAAATGAAAAAATCGCCGAGATTCTTCCGCGTTCAAGCGTTACATTGACTCGTTACGCCGGAGTTGATAAAAATTCAGAGATAATTGAAAGGGAAGTTTTCAGCGGAAATCTTTTGACGCTTTATGAATCAATTTTGCAATTTATCGAGCGTTATTGTGATTTGTGGAAACATAAAGCAAAACAATCAAAAACTGACGATAAAACACCAATTGACTCACGCGGAAATTATCATCTTTATTCTGTAAAAGAAGCTGTTGCCAACATCTTGGTTCACCGCGATATGGCTTTGCGGGATATTGAAACAAGCATCGTAATTTACAATAATGCGATTGAGTTTGAAAATCCGCGTCGGACAAACGGTTTTGTTCCGCCTGCTTCAAAGGCAATTCGTTATGGAATTACGCAAAGAATAAATCCGCAAATTGCCTCGATTTTTTCGCGTCGTGAATATGGAATCAATTTGCCGCGTGGAGGTTTGCCGATGATTCTAAAACAATCGCAACATTTTTCGGGTAAAAAAGCCGAACTTTATACAACAAATGATAAATTCAAACTAAAAATTCATAGTGCTTAATCCAAAAAGGGACGGACATTTCAACTTATGAATGTCCGTCCCTTTTTTACTTTTAAAATTTTAATTATTTATCTTTATCTTCTTTGCCTGATTCAGTTGAGTAATATGGACGATGTTGGATAACGAATTTTTTCTCGTCATAAACTCCATCTCCGTTCACATCAACCTTGACTTCGAGTTTGTATTTTTTATCGGCTGGTCTTTCTTCGCCAGCGTCATAAGCGAGGCTGTATTGATTTCTCAATAACCCGTTAATACTTTGCAAAATACCGGGAATTTCGCCGGAAAAAGTCATTTCAAAGTGTTGTCCGCCTGATTCTTTTGCAAAAGTGTTCATTGTATTCCTAGCTTGCAAGAATGTTAATCTGCCGGGCATTCCGTCAATACGGTCTGTGGCGGGAAGACGGTGTTCATAGAGTTTGTAAAACAGGTTTCCGGTGCTGATAATATAAATCGGAACACCGGAACTACGAATAGACTTACGAACATCACCATAATTTATGCGGCTGAAAGTGTTGATGCCGGAAGCAACCAAGATGATCGCACGTCGTCTGGCTTTTACGTCTGCCATTCCACCATATTCAACTTTTTTCTCTTTTGTGTTTTCTAAAACAACGGCATCTCCTATTCCGCCGACGAGTGAAAAGTTTAAAGAATCAAAAAGATTACTGTCACGAAACGCAGGACGATTGTTGAGTAACAATTCTATTGTTTGACTAATTCTGTTGGGATCATTTGTAAAGTCCGTGATCGGTGTTGGGCGACTATCAAATGCAATGACTGAAGCGTAATCATCGGGTGCTTTTATAAAACGTGAAAGAAAATATGCAACGGGACGGATCACTTCAAGATGTCCAGCCTCAAATCTTCCGCCTGCTGCTCTTCCAAATATTTCCGACCAACCGCTATATTCGACGACTAATGTTACGGTAATCGGTGTGTCGGGTGTTGAAAAATTTGTAATTTCTTGTTTTTTACCATCTTCAAATATGGCAAAATTTTCTCTTTTCAAGCCCGTAATAATTTGTCCCGATTTTTTGTCATATACAACGGTGTCAATATTAACTAAATTGGTTTTGATTGCCAATTCTTCGTCATCAATTGCGGCATTACGAATTTCTTCTTGTAACTTTTTCTCCTCAGCCTCTTTTTTTAATTCTTCTTCAGTTTTCGGCGTTGGTCTTTGATTTTTTTTATCATTTCCTTTGGCTGGTTTCTGCGGACGCGATTGGGCGACGGCAATTGAAGATAATCCAACTAAAAAAATAATTGCAAAAATAAGAAAAACAGAAGATTGACGAAGTGCATTTAATCGCATAAATTTATAACCTTTTTTGTAAATATAACTTTTTGTTGTTATTAGATACACATTGTCGTTTGTTGGTTGGAATAAATCAAGGAAAATATTTTAAAGTGATAAAGAACAAAAGTAAAAAAAGTGAAAAAGCTGTTACTTATTTTGCGGATAAGTAACAGCTTTTCTCATTATTCTAAAGTTTTTAAGGCAACAACTTTTCCACCTTTTCACCCTTTAACCATTTTACTTTTCGATTGTCGTTGAAATTTCAATCGTTACTTCAAAAGCTCCTGTATTATCGCTTAATTGTCCTTCGTTAATGCCTAAAAACAAAGCTCCATCACGTTGAGCGACAAATTCCTGACCGTCGCCAATATAAATAAAATCGTTGTTGTCATCACCGATAACTGCTATCAAACTTCCAGTCGGTTGTTCCTTGATGAGTTTATTTTCATCGGGCAGAGTGCTGATTCCACGCGGTCCCGAATAACGACCATTACCAAGTGAGATTCTGCCATTTCCGCTAATACGAATTCGCTGACCTTTACGAACGACAAAACCCGAATTTGTCCAACCGTTGGATGTATTGTCTGCCAAAACTTTTACCTGAATTGGTTTCATAAACAAAGGTGCGTTTGATGAGTTGTTGGAATTATCGTCAATGACATCATCATCATCCGTTATATCGTCATCATCATTCGTTGTATTTGTAGTAGTATTTCGCGGAGCCGAACCGACAGTAATAATTGTCGTATCACCATCTGTCTTTTCATTATAAGAAGGTTTCTTCGGAACATCTGTTGTTGAGTTACTCATATCCGAATCCGCAGAATTTGGAAAGGCTTGCGAATCAAACTTTATAGATTCGATCTCATCGGAAAAAAATCTCATCTGCCGTTGTCGTGATCCTTCACCGATCACGATAATAAATTGACCGCCTTCAAAACTCACTATTTTACCTTTGATAACACTTCCGTCTTTTAGTTTTATTGTGTCGGCAAATGCAAAAACAGCAAGGCTTAAAACAATTGCAAAAATTGAAATGATACGAAAAAGTTTGGATTGTAAAAACATATTTCCTCCAGGATGATTCAATAAATTTGGGGATCAGGATGATTACGCAGGATTGACTGCTTAGGGTTTTACTGTCAAAAGATGCTTGCAAATAAGCTATCCATACAGTTTGTAGATGCAGATTTTTATTAATTAAGTTGCAAAATTTACTAAAAAAGCAAATTCGTGAGTAATTATACACGAATTTACTTTTTTTTGTTAATTAACTCCGTGTGCAACTTTTAGATAGCAAAGAGTTTTGATAATTGAAGTGGTTGAATGCCTTGTTTTTGACATAACACCACACCAATTGTGTGTGCTAACACTTTGCGAATTATTCGATTTGAAAGATGCCACATATCTCTTGCCCAAATTTGTTTGATTGAAAATCTTTGTGTTAGTTGCGAAAACACTGTTTCTATCAATTGTCTGTGGCGAGAAATGTAATAACTTAACCTTGGTTTCGGGTCTGATTTCTTCTGCTTAAATGGAACCAACATCCGAAGCCCTTGTTCTTTGAAACTCTCTTGTGTCTCGGGTGACCAGTAATTTCGATCAGCTAATAAAACACCGCTTGTTCGTTCAGCTAATTGTGGCAACAGACTCAAGTCAGATTCATTTGCCCCAGCAATTGAGAAACGAGTTATCAATCCACTTTCCTGATGACATCGAACATGAAGGCGAAAACCATAAATTGTTGCTTTGGTGTTATGATCTCGACCAAAATTGGCAAATCCTTCAAACAGTTTACAGCGATTAGCTCGACCAAAACGACAAACAGCTAATGGAAAACTATCAACCATCGAGATCAACTTATCTTTCTGAACAGGCAAAATGCTTTGCCATAATTGCTCTTTGATCTTCCATAGATTAGCCATTTGACGAGTTAACGTGGTGCGATGAATCTCTAAAAGACATGGAAACATATCTGAATAATGTCGGCGAAAATAATGAAAAAGCTGATTCTCTCTATTCAAACCGAGATATTCGCCAATGATTTCCAAGGTGATAACTTCCGCATCAGACATTTTCGGAGCAAAACCACGAGTTCGCCATTTGATCTGTTGTTTCAAGTCAACTAATTGGTCGTCAACCAGACAAAAGACAGTTATAATTAAGTCGTCTAAGTTCATAAGATAACCTCTGAAAACAGAAATGTTTGTATACAAATCAGATGTTATCAGAACTTAGACATCATTTTTCAATTATCAATTAAAAGTTGCACACGGAGTTAATTAAATTTTGCGAGAAGCTATTTAAATCAAACCAAGCCGAGTTTGACAGGAATCGGTGGTCCGACAATTTCGACATTATGTTTTGCCGCAACCTCAACGACCTTTTCGCTTTGAATATCCTCAGGTGTCAATTGAGAAAAATCTTGTAAAGCCTTATCAAAATGTCCGGGAGTCATAAGATTTATAACACGAACTTTTTTATTTTTTTCAAGATTTGTATATGTATGCGGCGTTCCGGGTTTTGCCGTTGCGACATCGCCCGCTTCCAGTTCATACAAATCATCGCCAACCTGCACCGTCAAAGTCCCTTCCAAGACAATAAATGTGTCATCCTGATCTTTATGAATGTGAAGTGGCGGACCTTGCAAATAACCAATTTCGCCTTCAACAATATCAAAACGTCCGTTGGTATCATCGCCCGTTAAATAAAATTTCCAGTTTTCTTCGCCGATCGGAATTTGTTTTCCTTCGTTTTTTCTGACAATCATTTTTTATACACCTCGCTTATTATCTTATTTCAAATACTATAAAACACATTTAACCATTGGTAAATGTTATTTTGTTTTCTCAAAAAAGTAGTGAAAATTCATTACTTTTTCTCCTCCAAAATTTTCAAAAGCATTTGCCTTCACTTATGCAAGCGTCAAAGTTTTCAAAAACCGCTCATTTTTTGAGAAATTTTTCAAAATTAAAAATCTCCTTTGCGTTCATTGCCTTCTTTGCGGTTAAATCTTTTCTATGAGCGACACAAAACCGATCCGTGAAGGCGAAGGATTAAACGAACAAAAACTTGCCGAATATCTTAAACAGCATTTGCCCGAAACAAGCGGGGAAATAGAAATTTCGCAATTTCCCGCCGGAGCATCGAATTTAACTTACTGCATAAAAGTTAGTGATAACGAATACGTTTTGCGTCGTCCGCCATTCGGCAATCGCGTCAAAACTGCACACGATATGTCGCGTGAATTCAATGTTTTATCGAAACTAAGCAAAGTTTATGAACCTGCTCCAAAACCGCTAATTTATTGCGATGACGAAAGCGTGGTCGGTTCAGAATTCTATTTAATGGAACGAAGAAACGGTTTAATAATTCGCGGAAGATCGCCGCAAGCATTGGAAGATTCAAACAAATTACAAAGAGAAGTTTGCGAATCTTTCATCGGAAATCTTGTTGAGTTACATTCGCTTGATTATAAAAAAGCAGGACTCGGAGATTTGGGAAAACCTGAGGGTTACACGAAACGACAGGTCGAAGGTTGGACAAAGCGTTACTTTAATTCCAAAACTGACGAATGGAATGAACTTGAAAAATCTATTGAATGGCTCAATAAACACATTCCCGAAGACGAAACGGCAACGCTTGTTCATAATGATTACAAGTTCGACAACATTATGCTTGATCCCGAAAATCTAACGGAAATCGTCGCCGTTCTTGATTGGGAAATGACAACGATCGGCTCGCCTTTAATGGATTTCGGCACGAGTTTGGGTTATTGGATGTCAAAAGAAGTCGGCGACGAAATGCTCTCGATGCCATTTAATCCGAGAGTTTTGATGGAAAATATTTCGCGTCGTGAGTTAGCAGAAATCTATGCAGAAAAATCGGGCAGAGATTTATCGAATATTTTGTATTATTATGTTTTCGGTACTTTTAAGATCGCGGTTATCGCTCAGCAAATTTATTATCGTTTTGCCAAAGGTTTTACGCAGGACAAACGTTTTGCAAGTTTTAATATATTTGTTGCGACGCTCGGCAAAATTGCTTATTCGGCAATTCGTTCAAAAACGATATAATTCAGCGATTTTGTTAAGTAAAAGATGTGTTTGTAGAAAAAAAATGCAAACTTGTATCTAAATCCCTTTTTGCCTTTGAATTTTAGAATCTAAAACTATAAAATGCTTGTTTCGCAATGAGCGGAGAAACTGAACCTTTAGAATATGAAAATGAAAGCATTCAAACAATTTCGCATTTGCGGATTTTGATTTTGATGGCTTTTGTCGCCGTGATAGGAAGTATCTTTGGATTCGTCTTTATTTCGTGGCAATTTGGTTTGGGAGTTGTGTTGGGCGGAATACTTTCTTTTGTAAATTATTACTGGCTGAAACACTCTTTGAAAGTCGTATTTGAACAAGCCGAAAATGGCGAACAACCGAGATTTTCGGGAACTCGCTATATTTTGCGATATTTTGTTTTCGGACTGGTTTTACTAATCATTTATTTGACGAAAACAGTTTCGGTGGCGGCAGTAATTTTAGGTTTAGGAAGTTTCGCATTTGCGGTAGTTATTGAAGGTATAATACGTATATTTACATCGTTTAATAGATAGAAAGGAAAAATATTAAAATGTTTTTATTTGCAGAAGGCGGCGGACATCATACACCGCTTATCGTAGAGTTTGTAAACCACTATGTGGGTGAGCCGCTATATAATTTTCAGATGGCTTACACACGTCCGATCTGGGTTTGGCTTTTTGATAAAGTCGGAATGAAGACGACACCCGAAGCGGTTTTTGGTGCATATTCGCCCGAAGAAGCAGTGCCTTGGTACACGATTATGTTTGTCATCGCGTGTATCTTGTCGGTTATTTTGATTTGGATATTCAAAGGCAAACTTTCGGAAGATGATCCGAAGCACGGACAATTAACGCTCGAAGCAGGATTTTTGGCGATCAAAGATTTGCTGATTAATGCTGTCGGTCAACACGGTTACAAATATTTTCCCGTAGTTGCGACCTTTGCAGTTTTGGTTTTGGTTTCAAATTTGATGGGACTTTTTCCTGTGTTTATGTCGCCGACCGCACATATTAACGTAACATTCGCACTCGGTCTGACATCGTTTCTTTATTATAATTATGTCGGCATCAGCGAAAACGGAGTAGTTAATCATCTGGCACACTTTGCGGGACCAAAATTACCGCTTTTGATGACTTTGATTATTACACCTTTGATCTTTGGAATTGAACTTATCAGTAATCTGATACGACCTTTGACATTGGCGGTTCGGTTGTTTGCAAATATGTTCGCCGATGAGAAGATCGCTCTACAGATTTCGGGTTTATATGCACCGTTCACGCAGTATTTTCTGCCGGTTCTTTTATTACCATTGGCAGTTTTCGTGGCGTTTGTGCAAACCTTAGTATTTACATTGCTTTCGATGATCTACATCAGCGAAGTTTCGCATCCGGCACACGATGAACATCATGATGCACATGCGGAAACTAAAGAAGAAACAGCAGTTGCAACTGCATAGCAGGTAGATTTCAGATTTGAAATTACAGATTTCAAATAAACAGATTTTTTGAAAAAATAGTTTTCAAGGAAAATAGAAGACTTACATAGGACAAGCATAGATAAAAAGATTTGCATTTTATATCAGATATGCCCGCACGCAACAGGAGCCGCGACTCTACGAGAGTTTAAATCGTGTGCATACCGGAAGTGAGGCGAAATAATAACACCCGCAAGTTTTTTTGGAAAATGTTTTCTTAAAATAGTCTTCTTAAAATTAAATAAAATAATTTAGGAGATATAAAAAATGAGAAAATTTAAATATGTATTTTTTGCTACATTAGC
>JBGTHN010000090.1:0-5580 GCA_041746235.1 Pyrinomonadaceae bacterium
AAAAATCTGCTAACTTTTTTGCCGATACAAAGAATCAGGAAGAAATAGTTGATTTTTTACTAATTATTTGGTCGTATGATTAATAGCTCATTAGACACAAATATGAATAGAACTGCTAATTTAGAACCTATTTTAAAAATAATATCTTCTTCTAAATTCTCTTCCATTGTAAATCTCTCCGCAAATTGCTTAAATATAAAAACTTATGAGATGGCTTGATTGGCTGATTGTTGTTGCGTATTTGGCGTATGTTATTTGGGATGGCATACGTCTGACGAAGGGCAGTGATAATATTGAGGGATTTTTCCTTGCGAATCGGAGTTTGCCCTGGTGGGCGGTTGGTTTGAGCGTGATGGCGACACAGGCTTCGGCGATAACTTTGGTCGGAACGACAGGACAAGGTTATGACGACGGAATGCGTTTTGTGCAGTTTTATTATGCTCTGCCGCTGGCAATGATAATTTTGTGCGTTACGGTCGTGCCGTTTTTTCATAGAGCGAAAGTTTATACGGCTTATGAATATCTGGAAAATCGTTTTGATGTAAAAACTCGAACTTTGACGAGTTTCTTTTTTTTGCTCTCAAGAGGTTTAGGCGTTGGCGTAATCATTGCCGCACCTGCCGTTATTTTGTCAATAATTTTGGGTTGGAATGAAATTATCACGATCCTTGTCATTGGTCTGACGACGACTTTTTATACAATGTTTGGCGGCGTGCAAGCTGTAACCTGGACTGATGTAAAGCAGATGATTCTCATATTTATTGCACTCGGAATCGCACTGTTTATAATTGTCGGCAGTTTTCCTGAAACGGTTTCTTTTACGGACGGTTTAAGTTTGGCGGGTGCGAGCGGGAAATTGACGACGGTAGAAACGAAGTTTGATCTATCGGAAAAATATACGATCTGGTCTGGTTTGATCGCAGCTTTGTTTTTGTTCTTATCTTATTTTGGTTGCGACCAATCGCAGGTGCAAAGATATTTGACGGCAAAATCTGTGGATCAAGCGAGGACTTCACTTTTGATGTCGGCGTTTTTAAAGATTCCGATGCAGGCTTTGATACTTTTGATCGGTGTGATGGTTTTTGTATTTTATCAATTCCAAACTCCGCCGATGATCTTCAAAGCGAATGAAGTTACGCAAGCAAGATCGGTAGATCCCAACGAATACAATCGTCTCGAAAACGAATACAATCTCGCCCATTCCGACCGAAACAAAGCGGCAGTTTCTTTCGTTAATACCAAAAAACAGGGAAGTGAAGCCGAAGTTGCAGAATCGGAAAAAGAATATTTGACGGCAAATAAGACATTTCTTGATACACGAAAAGCGGCGAAAGATTTCATCAAAAAGACAAATAAGAACGAAAGTTTTAATGATGTAAATTATATTTTTCCGACGTTTATAATTTCGTATTTGCCGATGGGATTGGTCGGTTTGCTGATCGCGGCGATATTTGCGGCGGCGATGTCGAGCATTTCTTCGGAGTTGAATGCATTGGCAACCGCTTCGACAATTGATTTTTACAGACGACATTTTAAGCCCGATGGAACTGATCGCGATTATGTTTTGTTCGGCAGATTAGCGACTTTTGTCTGGGGAATTTTCGCCTGTATCGTCGCATATTTTGCAACCGACTTAGGCTCTTTGATCGAAGTCGTCAACAAATTCGGTTCGTATTTTTACGGTTCAATTCTCGGAGTTTTCGTTTTGGCAATTGGCGTTAAACGTGCCAGAGCGAGAGGTGCATTTTTCGGTTTGCTTATCGGAATGGCTTCGATCGGTGTTGCGAGTAATTACACAAATATCGAATTTTTATGGTTCAATGTCGTTGGTTGTGTTGTAACGGTTATGGCGGGATATTTGATTAGTTTGACGGATAATAGTGACCCAAATTCAAATAAAAAGAACACCGAGCCACCGCCAATTTTTGAAAGTGAAGAGGGAGAAATTTAACCACAGATGAACACAGATAAACACAGATTTTCAGTTATCAGTTATCAGTTATCAGTTATCACATTTCTTTGCATCCTTTGCGGTTCAATTTCTGCCCAAGTTAAACCTGTTTACGATCAAGGTGCGATCGGGTTAGGGCAATTATTAAAACGTCTGAATAATACAAAAAGCGTGATGCACATTGGGGCTCATCCTGATGATGAAGATTCGGATCTGTTGGCGTATTTGGCGAGAGCGGAAAATGCTCGGACGGTTTATCTATCTTTGACACGAGGCGACGGCGGGCAAAATGTTATTGGAAATGAACTGTTTGAACCGCTCGGAATTATTCGTACGGAAGAACTCCTTCAAGCGAGAAGACTTGATGGCGGCGAACAGCTTTTTACACGGACATTTGATTACGGTTATTCAAAAACTCTGCGGGAAGCACAATCGAAATGGGATGAAAAAGAAGTTTTGTGCGATGTTGTACGGGCGATTCGCACATTTCGTCCGCTTGTTGTTATCTCGCGGTTTTCGGGAACTCCGAACGATGGACACGGACAGCATCAATTTGCGGGTTATATCGCACCGAAAGCTGTTGAAGCCGCCGCCGATGTTAATCAATGCAAAGATGCAGGAATGCCTTGGCAGGTTTTGAAGTATTACGTTGGGCAAAGTTTTCGGGATAATAGCGAACCGACTTTAAATATAAACACAGGAAAATATGATTTTTTGCTTGGGCGTTCGTATTATGAGATCGCAGCCGAAGGTCGCAGTCAGCATAAAACTCAGGAACAAGGCGGTTTAGAACTTAAAGGCGACAGATTTGCAGGTGTGAATTTGGTTTGGTCAAAAGTGCCGAAAGTTGAGAATGAGAAGAGTGTTTTTGATGGACTTGACACCTCAATTAAAGAATTAGCGAATACTTTTAAAGCTGATAAAAATGAAGGCTTATCGAATGCTTTGGAATTTGTTGATACCAATGTTAAAGATATTTCAAAGAATTATAAATTATTGTCTAATGAAGAATTTATTAAAAATTTAATAAAAGGATTTGAGGCGGTAAAAACTGCAAAACAAACTTCTCAGATTATTGCGTTACCAATCAATAGTAATTCAAAATTAGTTCTTCAATCAGAAAGACGAGAACAAAATAATCAGAAAATAAATATAAACGAAAGTCCGTTTCTCAAAGTGGCTTCTGTTTTGGTCTATAAAGAAAACGAATTCAAGAATGCAATTAAGTTAGCTTCCGGCTTACGAATTGATGCTTTAGCAAATCAAGAAACAGTTGCAAATGGCGAAGATTTTTTAACATCGGTCAAAGTTTTCTATCCCGAAAGTTCAAATATCAAAGTTAAAGAAGTTAAATTAAATGCTCCAAACGGTTGGGAGATTTCGCAAGCAGAAGAACCGAAAAACGATTCTCCTTTTGCAAGGTTTTTCCGTGAAACTGCAAATGATTCTAAATTTTTTAATGTAAAAGTTGCGAGCAATGCGAAGCCAACTCAACCGTATTTTATGGAAGCGGAAAAGGAAAATTATCTATACAAATGGAATGACGAAGCGGCGAAAAATAAACCGTTTCAAGATGCTTTGATGTCGGCGGATGTGACGGTTGAGATTGATGGAACTGAGATTACGTTTTATCAACCCGTTGAATATCGTTATGCTGATGATATACGCGGGGAATTGCGTCGGGATTTGAATGTTGTGCCGAAAGTTGCGTTAAAACTCGATCACGACCTGCTTATTTCGCCGAGGCAAAAAGAAGCGAAAAAACATAAGTTGAGCGTTTCTTTGGTAAGCAACAGCGGTTCAGAAATTAGCGGAAAACTTTATTTGAAATTGCCGAATGGCGACAGAGTTGCGATGAAACCTGCGAAGGGCGACGATTGGTTTCATACAGTCAAAGATTGGAAAGTTTCGCCCGCATCGGTTGATTTTAATTTGAAACGCAAAGGTGAAAGTGTTTCTTATGAATTTGAAGTAATCGTTCCATCATTTGAAGAAAGAAACAATTACAAAATTGAAGCGGTCGCGGAAATTAACGGCGAAAGATTTACGCAGACGCTAAATGAAGTTGCTTACGAACATATTCAGACGCATCGTTATTACACCGAAGCGAAGACGAATGTAAATGTTTTGGATTTAGAAATTGCGAATGTCAAAGTCGGTTATATCGAAGGAAGCGGCGATCAAATTCCCGAAGCGATTCGGCAGATGGGCGTAGATTTGACGCTTTTGGGTGAGAAGGATTTGACGAACGGAGATTTTTCGCAGTTTGATGTGGTCATTGTCGGAATTCGTGCTTCGGAAACGCGTGATGATTATGTGGCGAATAATCAGCGTTTGATGGAATATGTGAAAAATGGCGGAACAATGATCGTGCAATATCAAAAGTCTGCGTATTTGCAAAAGAAATTGATGCCGTTTCCCGTCGCCGATATGAATGCAAGAGTCGCTGAAGAAGATGCTTTGATTACGATCTTAGAACCGAATCATCCCGTTTTTAATTTTCCGAATAAGATTACGCAAGACGATTTTCGTGATTGGGTGCAGGAAAGAAATTTGTATGCGTTCAGAAATTTTGATGAAAAATACACACCCTTGCTTGAAGCACATGATTCGGGCGAACCTGAAAACAAAGGTGGAATGGTTTATGCGGAAATTGGGAAAGGGAAATATATGTATGTTTCCTACGCATTTTTCAGACAATTGCCCGCCGGAGTTCCGGGAGCATATCGTTTATTTGCAAATATCTTGAGTTTGCCGAAAGCGAAGAGTAGCAAGCCGTAAGCAGTTGTGGTTAGCAGTAAAAAATAAAAAAAATTAGAGCCGTTTCAATTTTTCTTGAAACGGCTCTTTTTATATATTAAATTGTGTTTGTTAAATTATTTTATTATTACTCTTCTTTCCTTTTTTTCTTAGACTTACCAAGAACTTTTACCTGAACTGTTCTGCGTCCCCAACTTCTTGCTTCGGCACAACTTGGAACCCAAATGTCTAAAACACGACCTTTGATTTTTCCGCCTGTATCGGCAACAGTATAATTACCTGTATATTTTCCGCCGGTTAAATGGATTCTTGTTCCTAACGGTAGAACTCTTCTGTCGGCTGCAACGATTCCTCTGCTAACCATTCTTCCCGATGCTGTTTTTCCTCTTAAGCAATATGCTGTGGCTTTAAATGCCCGTGCATTTGATTCACTGCTTGCTTCTTCCTCTGCGTCGTCGTCGCCTATTTCAACATTAAAATCGTATGCTTCTATATTTTTGTTATTTAATTTAATTTCTTCTATATTCTCTTGAATGCTTTTTTGCGATTCTTTCGCTACTACGGTTACGGCTTCAACTTTTGGTTGAAAGTAGATTACACCTACTAAAAAAGCAACCAAAAATAGAATAACGCTTCCTCTAGCTATGTTTCTCATTAATCATTCTCCTATTATTGTTTTCTTGTATAATCATCAACCGCATATAAAAAATGGTGTTTTAAAACACCTTGGTATAGTATAATTCAGTTATATTTTTCGGTTGACTAAGTTACTAACTCACCTTACGCGGAGAATTGAATTGGATTCATTTCTCGCAAGGTTTTTGAAGCTGATTGTAGAGCATTGATATATAACTTTGTTTTCAATGCAA
>JBGTHN010000091.1:0-5609 GCA_041746235.1 Pyrinomonadaceae bacterium
TCTAAATCGTTGGTTATAATCTCAAAGTAACAAGGTTTTTTCTTGCTGTAACGATTATAATCTTCATATAATTTCGAGACTTCCAAATTTATAACTTTATTCAAATATTTGTCTTCGTTGTCTGGATCAAGGAAACACGGCACAACTAAGAAAACATTCTCATATGGATAACCTTCGATTTTATTTAGCAGTTTGATTTTAATTGTTCCTGACCAAAGTAAAATTCCGCAGTAGGCTTGAGCAAAAGTTAGCTCTGTGATAACACCACGTATTTTGAGTTTTTCTGCAAAACCATCACTTTTCTCCCCGAACTTAACCGGCATTGGTTGCGACACTTTTTCTTCGGCAGAAAATTCATCCTCGCTCTTGGAATTTTCTTGAGCAAGAATTTGTATCTGACAAACACTGATGAATAAAAGAAGAAATAAAACGATAATCTTCATACTTTTTGACCGTTAAGCTAAGCCGTCTAACTTAGTATTGAACTGAATTTCAGTTTTGATATACCTAATTAGTGCGAATTGTTCTCGTTAAGACACAAATAAGCGAGTGTGTTATTTGGGAAAATCCGCGTCAATAACTTTAAAGATGGAAAGATTATATACCCATTTTTGATTATTGCAACATTTTTTTTTCTACGTGATGGTCGGAACGCAAGCGTCCCGCTTGCAATGAGTGCGATAGCACGAAAACAAGCGTAGCTAACTTTAAATTTGAAGTTAATATTTAGAGATGATTATCTTTTCTCGAACGCTTTGGCGTTCGTTGCAAGCGGGACGCATGCGTTCCGACCGAAGATGCGTTCCGACCGAATGCGTTCCTACTTTTTCAATTCCGCTTCCGCCGCGATGTAGCCGAAACTTGACCATTGATTTCCGTTTGTTATTTGGCGGAAAATCTTTTCGGCTTTTTCTTTTTCGCCGTTGATTAAAAACCAATTTCCCAAACCGTAACCAAGTGAAGCGTCGTTTAGATCGTTTGCGTCTGAGCTGATTTCTTTGAGCAGATCGTCGGCTTTGAGTTTGCCTTGATAAACTTTTAACAGTTTGTAATAACTGTCGTTTTCGATGATGTCGAGGTTGTCTTTTATTGGTTTGAGGGTTTTTTCGGCTTCTTTTGTTTTATTTAAACGTCGCAAGGTTATGTATAGCCAGTTGGTTGTGGCGACGAGCATATCCGGGTTTTTGGAAACTTTGAGGCAGTTTTTGTAGGCTTTTAGTGCGTTTTTGTAGTCGCCTTTTAAATAATGTGCGAGTCCGAGATGATACCAGATGTTTGATTGGAGAGTTGAAGTTGGTGTGTTGCGTGCGTTTGGCAGACCGTCGGGTTCGATCTGGTCGGGTTTTCCTTTGATAAGTTTGGCGGCGGAATTGAAATCTTTTATCGCCTCGTCAAAACAGCGGATAGAGATAAAACGGTGTCCGCGATGCCGATACATACGTGCATCTTTCGGATGTTTTTCGATTCCTTTTGTGAAAATTTCGATTGCTTCTTTGTAATTTCCAAGATACGCCGTTCGCCGTCCGAGCCAGATAATTGCATCGGCATCGTTTGGTGTTTTTGCATAAACAGCTTTTGCTTCGGCGAGTTTTGAATTATAAATTTCCGACGCTTTTGCGGAGAGAATCGGTTCGACGACCTTTGCTGTTTCGACACAGTTTGATCGGGCAAAAATTGTTGTTGATGTGAATACTAAAATGCAAAAAATAATAGATAGCGAAATTTTCATAGATTTATAAATTGTTCTCGATAACCTGCAAATCGTTGGCGATTCCGAGGTAGATGTTTTTGATCTTGTTTTCGTAATTTGTCTTTTGTTCGATGATCGTTTCGCCGAAGATCGGGTTGACGGCTTCTTGCAAATCCCACCAACCGACTTGATTTAAATGGTCGGCGGGAAGCGGAAATTCTTTTTGCGTGATCGTTTTTCGTGTTCCGTCGTCGGCGATCAATTCGCTTTTCCATTGTTGGGAAGTTACGGAAACGAGTCCGTCGTTTGCTCCTTCGACCGTGCGTATGTATAACCACGATGGAACAAGCGGCAAAAAAATGTCGTTGACCTTTTCTGAACTGGAATAGGTTTGATAGAAAACGCCGTTTTTCGCCTCGCTGTTTTCGACACGTTTATTAAACGCTTCGCAAGCATCTGTCGTTAGGTCTTCAAATCCGTTTAGATCAATTTTGATGGCTTTTTTCAAAAAATCTATAAAAAGACTTCCGCCCATACCGATCACACGATTGGCGATGCTTGTGCCGAGATGCGGCGTGCCGATGGTCGTTAAACTGGCGACTTTTTCCGCCATTCCAAGATCAACGATCATTTTACGTGCGTCAAGACCGCCCATACTATGACCGATGATGTGGACTTTTTCCGCACCTGTTTCGGCGATCACTTTGTAAACCTTAATTTTAAGTTGCTCGGCTCTTAATTCGAGCGAACCTGCAAAATCTACGTTTGTGTTGTAGATATTTGAAAAACCGTTCGAGCCGAGAAATGAATTGATATTTTTGAAATACTGCAAATGCTCATTAGGAACGTCAGGAAGATCAATTTCTTCGTCAAGTCTTTCCCGCAAAAGGTCGAATCGAGCGATGCCGTGGGTTAAAATAATTGGGAACATTTTTTTTATCTCCTGTTTATTGGAAACATTTGTTGTATTGAATGGCAGAACTCTATATCTTTTTGGAGCGAATTACAAGGTTTTTTTCTTGTCGTTCTTTTAATAGAGGTCTTCCCTAAATAACTTTTTTTACCGCAGAGACGCAGAGAGTTTTAATATTATTTGCTGTAGATTAACCAATGATATTAATCAAAACCAACTTCTCATAAAAATTGTTAAAAAAAACTCAGCGTCTCAGCGTCTCTGCGTCTCTGCGGTGAAGTTTCTTTAAAAACTTTCAAATTTTTATTTTGGAAAGATGTCTAATATTGCGTTTGAATTTTCTCTTTTGCTTCATCGTTTGGTAAATTGTTTCTATGCTAAATAAATTGGAATACTCTTTACCAGAAAAAATAGAAAATGCCGTTCAGATCAAGCTTGATGAATGGAAAAGTAGTGACAGTATCGGTCGCATTTGGAATAAAGATGCGAGTGTTTGGACGAACGACGATGAGAATAAATGGCTCGGTTGGTTGGAGATCGTTGAGACGGAGATCGGTAATTTGGCGGATTATAAAGCCTTTGCCGAAGATGTTAAAAATGAAGGTTTTACAGACATAATTTTATGCGGAATGGGCGGTTCTTCGCTATGTCCCGAAGTTTTGGCAGAAACTTTTAATGTTGAGAAATTTCACGTTTTGGATTCAACCGTTCCGGCTCAGATCAAGACTCTGGAATCGAATATCAACTTGGAAAAATCACTTTTTATCGTTTCTAGTAAATCGGGTTCGACGCTTGAAACGAATATTTACAGGCAGTTATTTTTTCATAAATTATCTGAGATCGTCGGTAAGGAAAGTGCGGGAAAACATTTTGTTGCCGTAACCGATCCCGATTCAAAACTTCAAAAGATCGCGGATGAAGATAATTTTAGAAAAACATTTTTTGGTGAGCCGACAGTCGGCGGTAGATTTTCTGCTTTAACGGCTTTTGGTTTAGCTCCGGCGGCGGCGATGCAATTGGATGTTGAAGGTTTTTTGAACAATGCGATGAAAATGGTTCACGCTTGCAAATCGCATTTGCCGTTGGAAAATCCGGGTGTTGTTTTGGGAACTATTTTGGGTGTTTGCCAACAGCAAGGGCGTGATAAATTGACGATATTTACTTCGCCGGAAATTTACGATCTCGGAGCTTGGCTCGAACAACTCGTCGCCGAAAGCACCGGAAAAAAAGGCGTTTCGATAATTCCGATTGACCGTGAAGAAATTATGGCGGCGGAAAATTATGATGAAGATCGTGTTTTTGCATATCTGAAATTAAGCGGAACAAGCGACGATTCTTTGGATGAAAAGATCGCCTCGCTCGAAGCCTACGGACATCCGTTCGTAACGATCGAAGTCGCCGACAAAATGAATCTCGGACAGGAGTTTTTCCGTTGGGAATTTGCGACTGCGGTTGCCGGTGCGATCATGGGAATCAATCCGTTCAATCAACCCGACGTTGAATCGGCGAAGGTCGAAGCGAGAAAAATTACCGATAAATATGAAGAGACGGGCGAATTGCCGAATGAAGAGCCATTTTTTGAAGAAGATGGGATCAAACTGTTTTCGAGTGCGGAACATATTGAAAACTTGAACGTATTTGTCCAAGATGAAAAGTCGCTTGAAAATTACATCGAAGGACACATTCAGCATATTCAGGAATACGATTATTTTGCGGTTCTCGGATATATCGAAATGAATGAGGAAAACGAAAAACTCTTGCAGGAATTGCGGCATAAAGTTTTGAAAAGAGAACTAGTCGCCACGGCTTTGGGATTCGGTCCGAGATTTCTACATTCGACCGGACAAGCCTACAAAGGCGGAGCGAACAACGGTGTGTTTTTGCAAATAACTTCCGACGACAAAGAAGACATAGACGTTCCCGAACAAAAGTATTCATTCGGAGTTGTAAAATCTGCACAGGCTCGTGGTGATTTTCAGGTTTTATTGGATAGAGAAAGACGTGCTTTGCGTGTGCATCTGAGCGAAAATGTGAAGGAAGATTTAGAGAAAATAATTGCGATGTTGTAACACGGAACGCCGTCCATCTTGGCGGCAATGAGTGCGATAGCACTAAAACTTTGTTGATAAACTCTAAAGATAAAATGAACTATTAAAGAATATAAACTTTGCTTGAACGCTTAAGAAAGCGTCCATTGCCGGCAAGATGCCGGCGTTCCGACGGAATTATGAATTTTACATACTCAGAAAAAACGAACGATCATCTTGAACGCTTAGATCATTTTATGCGGGTAAATATTTATCCGAATGAAGATGCTTATCACGAAGAAATAAATTCGGGTGAGCGTTGGAAACCGCTTGAACTTATTGAACAATTAAAAGGAAAAGCAAAGGCGGAAGGTTTGTGGAATTTGTTTTTACCGGATGAATCGGGTTTGACGAATTTGGAATATGCACCGCTTGCCGAAATGATGGGCAGAGTTTACTGGTCGGCGGAGGTTTTTAATTGTTCCGCACCTGATACGGGAAATATGGAGGTTCTGCATATTTACGGCAATGATGAGCAGAAAGAGAAATGGTTAAAGCCTTTGTTGAACGGCGAAATTCGTTCGTGTTTTTCGATGACCGAACCTGATGTTGCTTCGAGTGATGCGACGAATATTCATGGTTCGATCGTTGCAGATGGCGACGAGTATGTTTTGAACGGTCGCAAATGGTGGTCAACCGGAGCGGGCGATGAGCGTTGTAAGTTGTCGATATTTATGGGCAAGACGGATGAGAATGCGGCGAAACATCTGCAACAATCTATGATTCTTGTGCCGTTGGATGCGGAAGGTGTGACGGTTGAACGAATGCTAAATGTTTTCGGGTTTGATGATGCACCGAACGGTCACGCGGAAATTACGTTTGAAAATGTGCGTGTGCCGAAAGGGAACTTGCTTCTGGGCGAAGGTCGCGGGTTTGAAATTGCCCAAGGTCGGCTCGGTCCGGGACGTGTTCATCATTG
>JBGTHN010000092.1:0-1807 GCA_041746235.1 Pyrinomonadaceae bacterium
CTGATAGTCAAATTACCCTTTATCTTGAGTTTTCAAACAGCTTCTAATAGCGAAACTTTTCTTTTGTGCGTTGCACTCTATTAGCAAGCGGGACGCTTGCGTTCCGACCATAACACGCACCTTTTATTTACACAGTTTGAAACTTAGACTAAAATTCTAAAATTATGAAACGTAAAATTTATTCGCTTATTTTTGTTCTGCTGGCTTTTCCGGCTTTTGTTTATACTCAAACGCCTGATAGTGGAAGAATTGATGTTCCAACAGTTGGATTTAGCCATCCATTTGGAAACCAAATTACAGAGATTGACGCTTATGCCCAAAAATTGCAAAAGGATTGGAATGTGCCGGGAATGGCAGTAGCGATTGTTAAAGATGACAAGGTTATTTTTGCGAAAGGTTACGGCGTTCAGAAACTTGGCGGAAATGAAAAGGTTGATGAAAACACACTTTTTGCTATTGCTTCAAATTCAAAGGCTTTTACGACTGCATCTTTGGCGATTTTGATTGATGAAGGAAAAATCGGCAGTTGGGATGATAAGGTTTCCAAATATCTGCCCGAATTTGAGCTTTACGATCCGTATGTTACGAGCGAAGTAACGATTCGGGATTTGGTTTCGCATCGAGTTGGACTTGATACTTTTAGCGGTGATCTGCTTTGGTATGAAACGACTTATTCGAGTGATGAGGTTATCAATCGTTTGAAATATCTGAAACCGACAAGAGGTTTTCGGACAGGATTTGGTTATCAGAATTTAATGTTTATCACGGCGGGAAAAATCGTCGAACGCGTTTCGGGTAAATCTTGGGACGAATTTGTTACGGAAAGATTCTTAAAACCTTTGAAAATGGATCGCACGACAACAAGCGTTAAAAATATAAAAGACAATGCGGCATTTCCACACAATGAATCGGGTGGAAAAGGTTTACACGTTTTGAATCGTGGAAATGTTGACGGTGCGGCGGCGGCAGCTGGTTTGAATTCATCCGTTTCGGATGTAGCGAATTGGTTAAGAATGCAATTAAATAACGGAAAATTTGAAGGTAAACAAATCGTCAGCGAGAAAAATATTTGGGAAATGCAACAACCTGCCGTGATCTTGCCGATCAGCAAAGGTTCGAGCGAATTTGTTCCGTCGCGTCATTTTAACACTTACGGGTTGGGCTGGAATGTCTGGGATTATCAAGGTCGCAAAGTCGTTTCGCACGGTGGCGGACTTGACGGAATGATTTCAAAGACAGCGATGATGCCCGAAGAAAATCTAGGACTTGTTGTTTTAACAAACAGCGAACAGTCTGTGCCGACAATTTTGCAGTATAAGATTTTTGATGTTTTTACTAATTCTAAAGAACGCGACTGGTCGGCGGATTATATGAAATTTGCCAAAGATGGCGAAAAACGAGAGGCTGAGGCGAAAAAGAAACTTGCAGATTCTCAAGTAAAAAACACAAAACTGAGTCTTGGATTAAATGATTATGCGGGAACTTACACGGGCGATCTATATGGCGACGGAGAAGTTTCGTTGGAGAACGGCAAGTTAGTTTTGCATTTAAAACCCGCACCGAATTTTGTGGCTGATTTGGAACATTGGCACTACGACACATTCAAAATAAATTGGCGTTCAAGTGTTGCGTATAATTTCCCGCAAGGTTTTGTAACTTTTACAATTGATAAAAATGGTAAAGCGAACGAATTCAAAATTGACCAACCGAATAATGATTTTTGGTTTTATGAATTGGAATTTAAACGCAAGAAATAAAAGGGTTTAAGATTCAAGGTTAAAAGTTCAAGGTTCAAGATTTAAGATCT
>JBGTHN010000093.1:0-2773 GCA_041746235.1 Pyrinomonadaceae bacterium
TGATGATGAAAAACACGAACTCTTTGAACGCCACAAAGAGCGTTTTGACCACGGAATTCCCGATTCGATCTATAGTTTTCTGGATGCTGATGCAGCAAATACGCCTTGCAAAGCGTTGGAATTTTGCGTTTATGACAAAGAAAAACTTCTCGCTGTAAGTTTTTTGGACATTGGCGAAACGAGCGTTTCAAGCATCTACGCAATGTTTGAACCAACGGTTACAAAACGCAGTCTTGGAATCTTCACAATGTTGCTCGAAATAAACTACGCCATTGAGACAGAAAAAACCTTTTATTATCAAGGTTATGCTTACGAAGGCGAATCTTTTTACGATTACAAAAAACAATTCAATTCGCTCGAAAATTATGATTGGTATGGAAATTGGGAAAAATTCATGCAGAAGTGAAAAATGAAAAGTGATAACTGATAAGCAGTCGGACAGAAACAATTTATAGTTAGAAGGCAGAAACACAACCGTCAGGGAGTGTGTCAAGGTTTTGAGTTACACACTCCCTGACGGTCGTGTTTCTGCCCTTGGTATTAAATTATTTTGTCCGACTACTTAAAAAAGCCTATCATTTATCACTTTTCACCTATCACATAATTTCTATCCGATTAAATTCAGATTTGTTGTATTCTGCGATTTGGGCGGAAGTGGCATTTCCAAAATGTCTGCCCAATTTTGCGGGTTTGCCGCATTAACATAAACTTCGGTCATTTCCGGTGTCAAAACTTCCAACATAAAACGGTTTTCGATCCAAAGTTCGATCAGTTGAAACAATCCGCCGCGATTTGCGACAAAACATCGCCACCCTTCGCGTTTGGCGATAGCTTTGATTTCTTCAATGTTCAGAGCCGAGTTCACATTCAAATGTGTTGCAACATATTCGGGAACAAAATCTTTTTCAACGAACTGAGCTTCAAACTGATCGGTCGAAGCATTAGCATCAAAATTTTCTTCCGACGGCAATTCTCCACCCGGAACTAAAACCGTTTTTGCTGAAGTAACTTCAACCAAACTACCTCTGCCGTCATCGGCAAAAACCATCCAACCTTGCGGTGCGTGTGGAAACGGCAGTGCATATCCGTTCCATATTTCAGCTAAAACTTTTGCGACTTTTTCGGGATCATTTGTCCCGATAGATATATGATTTATCATTGCGAAAAAAACTCCTTAAAATATAAATAATTTTCAAAAGCAAATTTGCTTCTCAACTATCAACGCGAAAGTTTTTGTCAAAAGGTATCAAAAAAAACTTTAATATGTAGTATTGTGATTTTTTGCTGTATAAATTGAGATTTTTTTATCCAAAATTACTTGCATAAGTTTTCGTTTTGGAGCGTTTAATGTAAAAATTAAAAAATGTCTGAAATCCATTATCGAACCTGTAATTTGTGCGAAGCCGTCTGCGGAATTGAGATCGAACATTCCGAAGGCGAAATTTTATCTATCCAAGGTGATAAACAAGACCCGTTTTCACGCGGTCATATTTGCCCGAAAGCACTTGCTTTGAAAGATGTCTATTTGGACAAAAACCGCTTGAAAACTCCGGTTAAAAGATTTGGCAATGAATGGCAGGAAATTTCGTGGGAATCAGCGTTTGCGGAGATCGGTGAGAAGATAAAGGAAATTCAAACAAAGCACGGCAGAGATTCGGTTGCTGTTTATCAGGGAAATCCTTCGGTGCATAATTTCGGAACGCTTTTAAATAGTGGAAATTTGCTTAAGGCTTTGCAGACAAAAAACAATTTTACAGCAACATCAGTTGATCAAATGCCGCATCATTTTGCCGCTTGGACGATGTTTGGAAATCCGCTTTTTATACCGATTCCCGACATTGACCGGACGGATTATTTTTTAATTCTTGGAGCAAATCCGCTCGCCTCGAACGGAAGTTTGATGACCGCACCGGACATTATCAATCGGCTCGAAGCGATCGGAAAACGTGGCGGAAAAGTTGTTTTAATTGATCCGCGAAAAACTGAAACAGCCCGCGTTACGGACGAACATTTTTTTATTAAACCCGCAACAGATGTTTATTTTCTGCTCGCATTAATAAATACATTTTTTGCCGAAAACCTTGTAAATTTGGGAAGATTAGCGGAATTCACCGACGGTGTTGAAGTTTTGCAAGAAATTTCAACGGATCACACGCCCGAATCGATTGAAAATTTAACAGGAATTCCAGCAACCGAAATAAAGAGAATCGCCCGCGAATTTGCCAATTCAAAAACGGCAGTTTGTTACGGCAGAATTGGCGTTTCCACACAAAAATTCGGTAATCTTTGTCATTGGTTGATTAATTCGATAAACATTTTAACAGGAAATTTTGATAACGCTGGCGGTGCGATGTTTACTGCTCCGGCGTTCGATATTGTTGCCGCTTCAAAGGGCGAAAACATTTTTCGGCGTTGGCAAAGTCGTATTCGCAAACTGCCTGAATTTATGGGCGAACTTCCCGTTGCTACACTTGCCGAAGAAATTGAAACTGACGGTGAAGGACAAATCAAAGCACTTTTTACGAGTTGCGGAAATCCCGTTTTGTCCACGCCAAATGGTTCACAACTCGATAAAGCGTTGGAAAAGTTGGAGTTTATGGTTTCGATTGATATTTACATCAACGAAACAACTCGCCACGCTGACATTATTTTGCCGACCGCTACCGGACTTGAAACTTCGCATTATGACGTAATTTTCAACGTCTTCGCCGTTCGTAACACTGCAAAATATTCCGAACCGCTTTTCCCGAAAGATGAAAATGCCAAATATGAT
>JBGTHN010000094.1:0-3260 GCA_041746235.1 Pyrinomonadaceae bacterium
TATTGAACATCTAAGAAACCCCGGGAAGTTCCTGCAGGGAATTCAACGGTTTATGAATCCCGAAACGAATCTTATAATTACAACAATTAACGCCTATTGCGCATTTAGGTTTCTGGTTTACGGATTTCGGGGAAAGGGCGGTGAGAATGAGCCCGTTCATCCTGATCATGTTGCTTATTATTCATACAAAACATTGAGTTTGGCGATAACGCGGGAAAATTTATCGATGAAAGATTTCTATTTTTACGATATCGGAATTGAACATCGCCAGTTTAATCGCTGGTATTACAATTTCGTTAATGATATTTGTGTCAAATTTTCACCTCACTTGAGCGACGGAGTGATTGCGGTCTGCAGATTGAAAGATAATTCATGAAAACTGATTTGGGATTTATTCAAAAGCTAACACGTCTCTATACCTTCTATTCGCCGATTAGAAAAGGGAAATATCGTCTTGCATCGGCCAGTTTGCGCTTGGAGCGAGAATTGCCCGCAGAGATTGTGGCGAAAACCGCTGACGGGCGGAGCTTAAGAGTGAATTTTGACAACCACGTTGCCCATTTAATCTACTTTTTGGGCGAATATGAACCGGCAATAACGAATGTGATCCGCAAACTTGTTAAGCCAGGCGATATTTGTTTTGATATCGGTGGAAATATCGGCTGGTTTACACCCTTATTTCAAACTTTAGTTGGAGAAAGCGGACAAGGGCACACGTTTGAACCTGTTCCGCCAACTTTTAGTGTCCCGGAAGAAAATGTAAAATCAAATCTTAATTCCAAAGTCGTGCGATTGAATAATTTCGCGCTTGGTGAAAAAGAAGGCGAAGTCAATTTACATGTTTTTGATAATTTGCCGCACGGACACGCGTCGATGTCAGATTTTGGACAAACTGAATTCAAAATCTACAAAAGCCGGGTTGCAACAGTAAATTCGTATTTGAAAGAACGGAAAAGTGGTGATGTAAGATTTGTCAAAGTTGATATCGTGGGAGCGGAATTAACAATTTAAAAGGCGCAAATGCACTTTTCGCGCAGAAAGTTCCGCCGATTTTTGAGATTGAAATGGCTTTAGATACAACGAAGGGCTTTGGTTACTTGCCGAATGATATTATTGAATTCATTAGTAGCAGATGTGATTATGATTTCTTTGCTATTGATGAACATTCGGCTAAATTGATAAAAATTGATGGTTTTGCCGCAAAAGCAAAGGGCGCGAATGTGTTATGCGTTCCGACGGGACAATACAAAAACAGACTCATGTTTTTAGACTTTGGTTAGGTAACATAGATGATCGAGAAGAATAGCGAAATCAATAATTCAGCAAAAGACAGGACGTTATTGCTTCCGGTCTTCGGGCTGTTTTCGTTGGTTGTTATCGGTCTAATTACTATGTTGACACTAGTTACCGATGAATTTAACCCGTTCAGGGAAATGTATTTGCTGCCTTGGGTTTTTGGAACGGGAATCGTGATTGCGGCACCAAGTATTTATTTGTATTACAAAGGGCGATTTAATTTTTTTCATCCACTTGTTTTCGCTGCCTGGTCATACTTTTTTCCCGCATTTTTTGTTGGCGGACTGGTTTTGGCTAGTGGAATTACAGAACCATATTTTTTGGCCTTCATCGATGATCAACACTACAATCTGCCTTTGACCTTAGTTTACGTAATGCTTGGCTACGCAGGTCTGACTTTTGGTTTTTATCTTCCGTTTGGCGGATTTTTGGGATCAAAACTTAGCGGCTGGCTGCCTGTTTGGAAATGGGACAATTTTCAGTTGCTGATTCCTGGATTGATTTTGCTTACACTCGGACTTTTGAATACTATCTTGGCGTTTGTGAATGGACTGCTCGGGTTTCAGAAGGTTGAAGAAATTGGATCATATGACGGAATCATTTTTCTTTTGACGCTTTTCTGGTTAGAAGCTAGTTTTCTCCTTTGGTTGTGGGTATTTCGGGCGGAAAGGCGGAACTTTAATCACTATTTTGTAATTGGAATATTGTTATTCACTGCCATTATCAAAGCTGCGTTTCAAGGCAATCGCGGGAGCTTAATTTCCATATTCATGCTCATTGCGTTTGCATTCGTTCTGTCAGGAAGAAAAATTCAGGTCCACCACAGAGTATACGCAGGAATAATAGTCACGCTGGCAATCGTCGTCGGGATGATTTATGGAACGACTTTCCGGAATATCAAGCAGACCGAATCTCAAGTGAGCATGGAGGAATACACCCAGTATATTTTCAAAACATTAGACCGAGTTTCTGAGCAAGACTTGGGGGTTACTCTTGAAAATGGGTTTGTTGCGTTGGCTGAAAGAATTGAAGCCGTAAGCTCTTTGGCTGTAGTGGTTGCAAATTATGAAACGTTAAAACCTTACGAAGAGAGTTATGGCTTAGACGATAACATTTACAAGGATACGGTTACGTTTTTAATTCCGCGGGTAGTTTGGGCTGAGAAACCAGTTGCCTCGGAACCGCGTAAATATGGCGAATTATATTTCGACTATGGAGAAAACTCATTTACAATTACCCCGATGGGCGATCTTTTACGTAATTTTGGACCCGTGGGTGTACCGCTGGGAATGATCTTATTAGGATTTCTCGTCCGAGTTTTTTATTCGGCCTTGATTGAAAATCAGGACTTTTCCTATTGGCGGATATCCCTTTTTTACATGTTGTTGACCAGCGTTTCTTATGAGAGCTTTTACGGAAGTATTCTTCCATATTTGATCAAGGTGGGAATTGTATCGGTAATCGGTATTTTGATTATCCGATTTTTTGTCGGTAAAACTCAAAGAATTTATTAAGATGGACAAAATCGAAAAACAATGGGACCAATTTGGCGAGAAAAATCCCTACTTTGCTGTTTTTAGCCTTGATAAATTCAACTTAGAAAACCTGGGCGATGAAGCATTGCTTGAGTTTTTTCGCTCCGGTGAAGAATATACTGAAAGAATTTGGAACGAAATTGAAAGCAATTTAAGACCTCATTTCCGACCGCATCGCTCTCTGGATTTCGGTTGTGGTGTCGGGCGACTGGCGATTCCGATTGCAAAACGAAGCGATGAAACAATTGGCGTAGATATTTCCCAGAAAATGCTTGATGAGGCAACCAAAAACGCAAACAAATCGCCCGCAGAAAACATTGAATTTATAAAAGGGGACAATCAGCTATCACGCTTGACCGGGAAGTTTGATTTTGTCCATTCCTTTATTGTAATTCAACATATTGATCCCAAAATCGGCGAAAAGCTGTT
>JBGTHN010000095.1:0-5533 GCA_041746235.1 Pyrinomonadaceae bacterium
GGTAAAACTTTATATACGATCGAATCCGGTTCAACAAATGGTGACGCGGTTTTTGAAACATATAAGCAATTTTCAACATTTTTATCAAACCAAAAAAGTTTGAGCGAAATGAAAAATGACGATAAACAAAAAATGGCTGAATATCTAGCGATTTCTACGGGATTGGTTTATCACACATATACCGATATAAAAAATAAACTTGATCCGGATTCAAACGAAGTCGGTAAGTTAAAAGAAACGGCTAAAAAGAATATTGAAACTATGATCGGTTCAGATATTGATAAAATTTCATTTGATGAAAAGGGAATTCACGTTTCAAAATAATATTGAGGAATATTTATAATGGCGTTTTCTGTTGGAATGATTAGTTATACAATCTTGAAACTCATTTCGGGGTTCAAAGAGAATGATTTTGTAGTTAATTCTGACAATTTTGACCAATCATTATCACAACAAACTACAGACTTGGTTTTTGATGAAAAAAAAGTTGCGGAATTTTTTGAGAATCAACAAATAACAAAAAATGACATTTCTACGGATTCTGATCTTTTAGAATTTTTAGAAGGAACTAACAACGAGAAAAAAGAAGAGATCAAGGCTGAAATTGAAAAACTTATAGAAAAACCAAAAGAAAACGTTAAACAAACACCACAAGAAATCTATGAGGAAATTCAAATGACCGAAAGGTTTTTGAAATACAATTATGATTATGGCGATTTATATAATTTAAGAATCCGTAACAATTTCGCATCAAAATATGGCGATTCAATAAATCAAACTTTGGAAAAAGAGAAAATTGCTCAAAAAGAAAAGTTTAAAGAAAAAGATACGCAAAAACTCGAAAGACTTCGGAATGAGCGTAAAAGAATTGCAGATTTAGAAATCCAAAAAGAATTTGCCGAAAAATATACAAAATTTATTGTCGGTAAAGATTAAACCATTTTTATAAGTTCCCAAGTTGTCCAATAAGTAACTTTACTTTTTTATTTGTTTAACAGAAAAGCACTTTGAAAATAAAATCAAAGTGCTTTTCTGTTGTTTGATAGGACGTGCAGGGATCGAACCTGCGACCCACGGATTAAGAGTCCGTTGCTCTACCGACTGAGCTAACGTCCCGCATTTTTGAATGCAGAAAATTATAACAAGTTTCAAAATTTAAGTCCAAAAGTATCATTTAGCAAAAAAAACAAACTATTTTCGTTCTACATTTGGAAAAATTCCTCTAAACAGAGAAAATAAAGAAGATGAAGGAATGCGGAAAATGTGGATTATGTTTTGGTGATGAGGTTGCTTTATGTCCGAATGATGAAACTCAGACTCGTGTCAGTTTGCCGGGAGATCAATTATTAGCGGGACGATATTTTTTAACCAGGCGAATCGGTCGGGGTGCGATGGGGCAAGTATATCTGGCAAATGACAAAAATCTGGGGACTCGCCAAGTTGCGGTCAAAACGGTTCGACAAGACATTTTAAACAGCGAAGATTTACAGGAAGGCGAAGCAATCGCACGTTTTGAACGCGAAGCAATGTCTGCCGCCTCGATCAGACATCCGCATATTGTTGATGTTACGGATTTTGGTGAATCTGTTGATGGCGTTTTTTATTTGGTAATGGAATACGTCGAAGGTGAAACGCTTCACAAACTTCTCAGACGTGAGGGAACTTTGCCGATAAAGCGTGCCGTGCAAATTTTGCGTCAAATTGCCGACGGTGTTGATGCCGCACACGATGAGGGAATTTTGCATAGAGATTTGAAACCTGCAAACATCTTTATAATGCAGAAGAGAAATAATAAAGACGGTTTTATAAAAGTCGGCGATTTCGGATTAGCAAAAATAGTCAATCAAACTGTAACGGACACAAATTCTGATGCAACACCATCATCGAGAGGAATAATTGGAACACCAGAATATATGTCGCCGGAACAGATGCAACCCGAGCTCGGTGTTGATGTTCGAGCGGATGTCTATGCACTCGGAACAATTGCTTATTTAATGATAGGCGGAAGAACACCATTTACAGGCGATTTAATGGAACTTGTAATGCAGAAAGTCATTCAAGATCCGCCATTATTATCGGAATTGCGTGATGATATTCCAAAAGATGTCGAGCAAGTCATTATGAGTGCTTTAACTCGTGATCCTGATAAACGTATTTCAACAGTTGCAGAATGGATAAATCAGCTTGAAGATGCCGCAAAAGATGTCGGTGAAAAGGCTGTTGCAGGAACCGCAAAATTGACGGTTTTGGCTACGGTTGGAGCTGAAGTTTATATAAATGACGAGCGAAAAGGCACAATCGGGCGTTCGGGAAGATTAATTTTGACAACTGTTCCTGCCGGTCAACATATTTTGCGTGTTGCAAAAATTGGAGAAAGAGATGATGAGCGTGTGATCGAAATTCGTGAAGGCGGAGAAGAACAAGTTATTCAAGCCCAATTAAAACCTATGCGTGGAAGCACAAGCAGTCAGCCATCATCATCACAGGGAATAGGAAGCAGTGGACCTGCAAGTTCTTTGATGCCGGGAATTGTTGCCTGTAATAATTGCGGTTCTCGTTTTGCCGAAGGAGTGCAGTTTTGCGGACGTTGTGGAAACCGCAATTTTACTTTGGTTTCGCAAGGTGAAACTGCAAATGCTTACAAATGTCCACGTTGTTCGGCACAATTACCTTCAAATTCAAAGTTTTGCGGACGTTGTGGATTGAATACGACTCAGACTGCCGCAGCGAATGTTCAAACTCCTTACACAAACCAACGTAATCCGTTTCAGACGAATCCTCAAAACCTCAAAAAAACTTGCGGGAAATGTTTTACAGTTTATCCTCCACATATACATTATTGCGGACGTTGTGGCAGTAATTTAGTTTAATTATTTTGCAAACTGAATTTTATATCTGTGATAAATTCAACTAAACTTTTATTAAAAATATATTTAGCATCTTTCTTATATGAAAATTTATCGTATAATCAAAAGGTGTTTTGATTCCTTTAATAGAGATTTGACGAAAAATTAGACTAATGAAAGATTGTCAAAAATGCGGAAGAACTTACGAAGATGACACTTTAAATTTTTGTCTGGATGACGGAACTGTGTTGCTCCAATCAAATTCGCCGGTAATTGAACCTCCTGACACGGTTGAATTCCCTAAAGCTAAACAAACCGAAGTGAATTATCCTTTAGGGACTGAGCAAAATCGGTTTAATCAGCCAAGTCTTCAAAATAATGTTCAAAAGAAATCAAAGAGTTGGTTGTGGGTTTTGGGAATTTTGATGGGTGTAATGTTAATTTGTGGTGGTGGAATTGCGGGTTTGGCAATTATCGGGGTTATGAGTGAACCTGAAGATGGAAGACAGGTTATAAAATCCTCAGATTTTTCAGATTGGAAATTTGATAGTAATCAATACATTAAGGCTGAAAACAATGATGGCAAATTAGTTTTGACATCAATTAAAGATTACTACTATATATTTGTTTTTAAGGAATATTCGACTTATGATGCTTCAATAAATCTGACGGTTGAAAATGCTACCGGAAATGCCGCAAAATTTGGATATGGACTTGTTGTTCATGGTCATCCAACAAAGATTTTATCTCAGGGTTATGCTTTTTTGATTGATAGTAATACAGGTAAATACAGAGTTGTTCAGCACATTGATCAAAACGAAACGGAACTTGTGGAATGGACAACAACATCAGCTATAAACAAAGGTAGTCAGTCAAACGATTTGGAAGTCAGAACAAACGGAAATATGATGGAGTTTATTATTAATAACGTCTCTGTCAGAACGATTGAAGATAAGGAAAAATATAGGGATGGAGTAGCGGGAGTTTATACTAGCGATGAAAATCCGATTACTTTTACAAATCTTGAACTGAGGAAATAAGGTAGAAATATGAAAGTTTGCCCAAAATGTAATCAAACTTACGACGACGCTAATTTAAATTTTTGTTTGGATGACGGTGAATTGTTGATGGAAATGCAGACGAATGATGCACCTCCGACAATTATGTTCGATACTCCCCGTCAAACAAACGAGAATTGGGGAGGATTTGATACGGGGTTTTCTGATCAAAATCAACAAAATCAACAGATGTATCAACCTCCATTTAACAGTCCGCAAACATTTGGTCAAACTGCTTCAAAAGATCAAACACTGCCAATTGTTGCAATTATCGTAGGATCATTAAGTGTAGTCTTTTCGTGTTGTTATCTAGGTGTCCTTTTTGGTCCGATTGCATTAATAACAGGTTTTATAGGGATGAATAACGTCAATAAAAATCCTGATGTATATGGCGGTAAGAGTTTAGCAATTGCTGGTATGGTTATCGGCGGTGTTGGAATAGCAATTTCAACCTTATTATTTATATTATTTCTTATAGGTTCAGTTAATTAATCTTTAAAATTTTAAATGCGAGTTACTCTTCGCGTGATCGCAGGTCCACATACAGGACGCGTTTTCACGTTTGACCAACACGAAACTTTTTTGATAGGCAGAAGCGAGTCTGCCCACTTTTGCTTGCCCGAAGATAGGTTTTTTTCCCGCCATCATTGTTTATTGGAAATCGCACCACCACAAATTTTTCTTAGAGATTTAGGCTCACTTAACGGAACCTATATAAATGGTCTGCGAGTTGAAGCCACACATCTTAAACCAAAAGACAGAATTCAGGGCGGCGAAACTGTCTTGGAAGTAGATGTACTCGTTGATTCGGAAACGACCGAGCAAATAAATGTCGGTGGTTTTAATTCAATCATACCATCAATAATTACAGTTGAATGTTTAAATTGTGGAATATTGGCTGAAGCCGAAGCCTCACGACCTGATTCAAAATTATCTTATTTATGTGAAGATTGTCGCAATAAATTGAGGGAAAATCCGCAGCCAATTCCAAATTATCAAATGATAAAAATGTTGGGACAGGGCGGAATGGGTAGCGTGATGTTGGCTCGTTCGATCAATGATGGTCGGGTTGTGGCAATAAAAACACTCTTGCCGGAAGTTGCTGTCAGCGAACAATCACTAAAACGATTTATGCGTGAGATTGAGGTTGCTGCAAGTCTCCAACATCCGCATGTTGTCAGTTATATCGAACACGGAACGCATAATGGAGTTGTCTATCTGGTTTCCGAGTTTGTTGGCGGAATGGATGCTTCAAAACTTGCTAAACAACGCGGCGGAAGATTGCATTATCAAGAAGTCGTAATTATTGTTCAACAAACATTAGCCGCACTTGATTTTGCTCACAATCTCGGGTTTGTTCATCGGGACATCAAAGAACAGAACATTTTGGTTGATGGAACATATCCCGAATACCTCGCAAAATTGACCGATTTCGGTCTCGCTAAAAGTTATAAACAAACCGGAATGAGCGGCGTTACGATGGTCGGAGATGTTGCCGGAACGATCGCTTATATGCCACCGGAACAAGTTCGTGATTTTAAAGAAGTTAAACCGCCTTCCGATATTTATGCGATGGGAATGACCGCTTACAGTCTTTTGACAGGAGCTCACGCATTGAATATTTCACCA
>JBGTHN010000096.1:0-11778 GCA_041746235.1 Pyrinomonadaceae bacterium
CCGCCGCCGGAATTATTTCGTAATTTGCGGGTAAATTTAAACTAAATGATTTTCCGTTCTTTAAATTGATCTTATGCGGAACAAGTTTCGTCTGTGCAAAAACATTCAGCACAAAAGCATTTACGAACATCAGACCGACAACTAATATCTGACCTCTAATATCTAATATCTTTCTTTCCATCTTTGCGTTTCTAGTATCCTTTGCGGTAAAAATAGTTTCTATGAATATTGAACAATTTCGTGTGCCGGAAGGCGTTGAATTAAATCTCGCAGATCATCCAACCTATTTTACAGGTGATTATACAGATAAAGATGCTGCCGTTAAAGACTTAAAAGACAATGTAAAACGCCTCAAAGAATTGCAAGGCAAACTTTACGCCGATGATAAACATTCGCTTTTGATAATTTTTCAGGCGATGGATGCGGCAGGCAAAGACGGTGCGATTAAGCACGTAATGTCGGGTTTAAATCCGCAGGGAACTCAGGTTTTTTCGTTCAAAAAACCTTCGAACGAAGAACTCGATCACGGCTATTTATGGCGTTGTATGAAGTCTCTGCCTGAACGCGGACGAATCGGAATCTTTAATCGTTCCTATTATGAGGACGTTCTTGTTGTTCGAGTTCATTCCACAATTCTGCAAAGTTCGCAGTTGCCCGACGAAATTAAAAACGATCCGAATATTTGGAAACAACGCTTTGAACAGATCAGCAATTTTGAAAAATATCTAAACGAAAACGGCACACAGGTTCTGAAATTCTTCCTCAATGTTTCCAAAGAAGAACAAAAACAACGCTTTTTATCACGAATTGATACACCCGAAAAAAACTGGAAATTCTCCGATGCCGATGCCAAAGAACGCGGTTTTTGGGACGAATATCAAACCGCTTACACCGAAGCGATCCAAGAAACTTCAACCGAAAATTCGCCGTGGTATGTTATGCCAGCCGATCACAAATGGTTCACGAGATTAGCAGTTTCAGAAGTTATTGCACAAAAAATGGAATCAATGGACTTAAAATATCCACAAGTTAGCGAGGAACATATTCAAAGATTGCAGGAAGCTAAAAAGATTTTGGAAAGTGAATAAATTTAACAATGGTCACACTTATCTATAACCACCAAATCGCTATAGGATTCGATTCGATAAAGGTTTGTGAATTTTTCTATGTTTTTCTTTTCATTCATTGTGTGTAAAAAAACATAGGTCATATAAAATTTCATCTCTTTATCTTCATCAAAACTTTCAAATTTTGTTGTTTGAATTGCTTTTATTGTTGAACCCCGTAGAATAGGGTGCCCGATTGCTTCAGCAGAAATAACTTTTCCATTCTTATTTATCTTTACCTTAACATTTACTTCACCCGTTATGTTTGCAGCCCTTGCCGCCGCCGGATAAATTGATTTGGAAATTTTTATCGGTTTTGGACAAATCTCATTTTCTGCTAACCCACACGGATTTTTATTTGTCTTAACAATAAAGGAAACATCATTCGGATTTGCAACTTCGTCACGAATTTTTATGAATGCTTTGAAACTTCTTGAAAGCACATCGTTGACAGTTATTTCATAATCGCCTGTAACAAGTTCCGTTCTAAATTCACCGTTTATATCTGTAACAACAGTAAATTTTTTCTCACCTGTTTTGAAATATAAATTTGCACCTGCAATTACGTCAGAATCCTGATTTTTGATAACGCCTTTAAATTTATATTTCTTTGTATTAGAAGTTGTTTGAGCAAAAACAGACGTTACAAAAAGCAATGCCAACCAAAGTAAAATGAGAAGTTTTTTCATATTCATTTTGATAGAATGAGTTTGTAATAAGCTGCAAAAATGCAAAATTAAACTTCGCTCAAAATAACTATTTCCGCACGGGATTCGGCGTTATCGAGGAATTTTTCGATATCAACGGCAACTTTTTGTTCTCTTAAACTTTCGTTGATAATCTCCTGCACTTCTTCAAACGATGGCAAAAGAAGTCCGGGATTTCTCCGGCGAAAATCGGGTGTGTAAACATTGCGGTAATAATTTTTTTCATCTTCGGGCGTGATCACAACAAATGAACGAAACCGAAAATCAATGTATTTTTCGATCGCCACTCTTTGTCGCATAAGTTCTTGAAAATTCTCGTCGCTAATCGAATCAAAACCTACTAAATTCAGTCGTTTAACAAATTCTGCGATTGACGGAAACTGTTCATAAATACGTTTAATTTCTTCGTCAATTTCTGCTTTTGTCGGCGGTTCGCTCGGAAGTCGCTCTGCTTCAAGAACAATCAATCTGAATTTGATAAGTTCTTGTAACACGCGGTTTAAGTCGTCCGAAGTCGGTGGATTTATCGGAACATTCGGCTTTAATGCAAGTTGCCAACGCAAATCCGAATAGGTTATTAATTCAGTTCTCACGCCGTCGCTTATTGTCGCAACCGTTCTATCTACGATCTTTACTTCCTCAGTGTTGTTTTGAGCATTTGCGAAAGCCGAAAATGTAAAAATAATTACAACGATAAATGTAAGATAGAAAACAGGTTTATTGAGTTTTTTGAGAAGTTTTTTCATATCTGTTATTTCTGATTTTTTATTAGTTTAACTTTTATGTCAAATTGGCTCTTCAAGCCCGTGTTAAAACAGTTGACAAAATGTTAAAAATTGTTTTTAATTTAACTTGGGAGTATTTGCACTTCTTGTCCAATAGATTTGCCAATTCTAACCTCTATTTCATCAGATGACAAAAAAATCCTAAAGTTTGTCATACACAAATTCAATAAAATAAATGTTACCCCATCAACCACAAATATTGGGAGCAGATGCTTTTTATCCATTAGATAATTCAGCGGATTCTTCCTCAGAATTAAAATTCATATCCGAACTTGGTCGGAGTTTACTGTTCGCCGTGCATCCGAAAAAGATCGCCGAACGTGTAGCTAAAGCGATTCAATCGGGTGTCAATGCCGAACTATGTGCAGTTGCCGTTGAACTCAAGCACATAGGTTTAGTTTGCAGTGCATACAATTCCGCAGGCGAAATAAATTCCAAACATTTCAACCGTGAAAAATTCAAAAAATGGATCGAACTATTACCATCACAGATTTCCTTTTTAACTGACAATAAAAACGAATTTTTATTCCGCGATAAAAATCACGGATTTGAATACTTTGCACCGATTCATATTGACGGTGAAGTAAAAGGTGCGGTGATAGTTGGTTTTGATAATAAACAGGTTTGTTCCGAAAAAATTCAAGGACTTATTGACGCAGCGACACAAATGACGGCGATGAGCATAAATCTCACAACTCATTATGAAGCGACTCTCAGTAGCTCAATTAATCAAGCAAAAGAAGAACACCGAAAATTTACCGAAGCAGTTTTGGATACATTGCCCGTTTCACTCTATGTAATTGACCGCGATTACAACATTGTAGTTTGGAACAGACACCGCGAGATCGGAATTCAGGGAATGCCGAGAGATACGGTTATCGGGCGAAATGTTTTCGAGGTTTTAACGAAATATCCGCAAGGAAGATTAAGTCAGGAATTTGACAGAGCTTTTCGCACAGGAAACATCGAACGCATAGAACAGCAAACAGCCGACGATGAAGGAAACACAAAACATTGGCTGGTCAGCAAGATTCCGATGAAAAATGAATTGGGCGAAGTTACTCACGTAATTACAGTTGGCGAAGATGTAACGATGCGGGTTGAAGCGATTCACGCAGTCGGACGTGCGGAAAAACTTGCGGCGGTCGGAAGACTTGCGGCGGGAGTTGTTCACGAAATAAATAATCCGCTGGCAACAATTTCTGCTTGTGCGGAAGTTCTGGAATCAAGAGTTAATGAAGGCGTTTTTGACAACGCATCCGACGCTGAAGATTTCAGCGAATATCTGGAATTGATTCGCAGTGAAGCGTTTCGCTGTAAATCAATTACCACCGGATTACTTGATTTTTCGCGTGTTCGCACCGGCAATCGGCACGAGATAGATGTCGGCGAAGTTATTAAATCATCCGCAAATCTTCTATTGCATCAGAAACGCGGCGACAACATTCAATTTAAGTTGGAAATTGATGAAGATTTACCACTTATCAAAGCCGACGAAGGTTTAATCCAACAAGCCGTAATCGCACTTGCCGCAAACGCAATAGATGCAATGCCGGAAGGCGGAACACTCACATTCAAAACATACGCAGAAAAAAGGCGTTTGGTAATTGAGATAAAGGATACGGGCATCGGAATCGAACCCGAAGACGTTTCAAAAATTTTCGAGCCATTCTTTACGACCAAAGAAGTCGGCAAAGGAACGGGACTCGGATTATCAGTCTGTTATGGAATAATAACCGACCACGGCGGACGCTTAAATGTTCGCTCAAATATAAGCAAAGGCACGACTTTCACGATTTATCTTCCACGGAAGTAATAGTTCTAAGCCATTAGTCTCAAGTCCATTACACGGACTTTGGACTTTGGACTTTGGACTTTGGACTAGAAAAATATGATTAAAATTTTAGTTGTTGATGACGAAAAAAACTTAAGGCTTGTTGTCCAAAAAGAATTGATGCGACAAGGTTATCAGGTTGAAGTCGCCACAAATGGCGAAGAGGCTTGGAATTTGCTTGAAGAACAGGACTTCGATGTTCTGTTAAGTGACATAGATATGCCGCGTCTTGATGGAATGGGGCTGCTGCGGCGTTTGCGTGAGAAATTGCAAAATCCGCCGGAAGTTATAATGCTGACAGGACAAGCAACCGTCGAAAATGCTATCGAAGCAATGAAACTCGGTGCCTATGATTATCTGACAAAACCTTATCGAATCACGGAACTTTCGGCATTGGTTACACAAGCCGCCGAAAAGCAAAAACTCAAAATTGATAATCAAAGATTAAAGGCTCACGTTCAACGCAGAAACGAAAATATGCCCGAAATCGTTGCTGAATCGGCACAGATGAAAGAAGTTTTGCGACTTGTCCAAAGAGTTGCACCTTCGGATACATCGGTGCTTGTCACGGGCGAATCGGGAACGGGTAAAGAACTTATTGCACAGGCAATTCATCGTCTGAGTTCCCGTGCAAATTCAACATTTATAGATTTAAACTGTGCCGCTTTGCAGGACTCTTTGCTTGAATCCGAACTTTTTGGACACGAAGCCGGAGCATTTTCCGGTGCGAAAAACCGGAAACTCGGACTTTTTGAAATTGCCGATGGCGGAACACTTTTCCTTGATGAAGTTATGGAAATGCCCGCACAACTTCAATCAAAATTACTTCGTGCTTTGGAAACACGCACATTTTTCCGTGTCGGTGGTGTTAAAAAGGTTGAAGTTGATGTGCGACTTGTCGCCGCAACAAACCGCAATCCACAACAATCTATTGCCGAAGGTATTTTCCGTGCAGATTTACTTTATCGAATCAACAGTTTTGAAATTCATCTTCCACCACTTCGGGAAAGACGCGAAGATATTGCACCCTTGGCAGAACATCTTTTGCAAAAAATCGCCGGAACAAATGCTCCCGAATTAACTTCACAAGCCATCGAATCTCTCAAATCATATAGTTGGTCGGGAAATGTGCGTCATCTTCGCAATTGTCTTGAACGGGCGATCTTATTGGCTGATAACGGCAAAATCACAAACAAAGAACTTCCACCGGAAGTCGTTTTCAATACAAATGAGCCAAGTGTTTCAGTTAGTTACAATGCTCCGCAAATGGAAAATGGAACGAGTAATTTTCACAATGTGTCTTCACCTTCAAACCTTAAAGACATAGAAAAACAACAGATCATCAATGCACTTGAGAAAACAGGTTGGCATCGTGGAAAAACCGCTGAACTTCTTGGCATTTCACCTTCGACGCTCTATCGCCGTTTGCGTGAATACAACCTTGAGACCAGATAATTTAGAAGTAAAAAAATAAAGTTCCGTTTTGATTTATCAAAAAAAAATATGAAAAGCATTAAAATTATATTGCCGATTCTTTTGGCATTGATTTTGGTTAATTCCGCATTTGCCCAAAATAAATTTTACGGAACGGTTATCGAAATAATTGACGGTAAAACTCTTGTTGTTGAGCCGCAACCAAAGGTAAAGATAAAACTCGAATTACAATTCATCGAAACTCCCGAAGCCGAACAACCACTTCACAATGTTATAAAAGATCATTTACAAAATTTGGTTTTAAATAAATATGTCGAATTCGTTCCAAAAAATCTGAACTCGCAAACAAAACCGGTTGGTAAGGTTTTGTTAAATGGCGTTGATGTAAGCCAACAAATGTTACGCGACGGTGCGGCTTGGTATTCCATCCCCGAAAAAAATATTCACGACGAAAATGAAAGCAAAATCTATCAAGACACCGAATCCTTGGCGAAAAACGAAAAACGCGGTGTTTGGTCAATTGCAGACTTAAAACCCGCATGGGAATTTCGGGCGGAAAAAGCAGAAAAGATTCGTCAAGAAGAACTTAAAAAACAAGAAGAAGAAAAAGCACGTCAAGAGAAAGTTAGAGCCGAAGCTCGTGCTAAAGCCGCAGCAGAAGCTGAAGCAAAACGAAAAGCTCGTGCTAAAGCTAATCAATATGGCGGATTAGATTCGTCAGGTTCGGGTTTGGGAATTGAAGTCTGGCAAGATACAAGTGTTGCGGGAATGGGCGAAAAACCGGGTTATCCGAGTTTATTATACAAATATATTCCCGAATACGATCTGGAATATACACTTACAGGAGCAAATTTCGAGACCTATAAATCGGGCAAAAGCCAGCTAAAAATAGACAGCCGCTCGTTTCACATAAAACAAGATAATGCACCGCCACAATTTAGAGATTTTTTTGTTATTGGATTTCTTACCGAATCTGAAAAAGGCTCATTTTTCGAAGTTAATAATCTGACGATAACTGCCGATAATAAACCGATAAACCTCGGAAAAGCCCATCATTTAACTCATGATAAAGGTGGTGCGATACAAGAACTTTTGCTTTATATTGTAAGCGAAAAACAACTTGAATCAATTTCAAATGCAAAAACCGTTTCGGTCAAACTCGGTGTTTTCACAGGTTCGGTTGATCAAAAATATCAAAAAGTTATGAATGATCTGCTTAAGTCTGCAAAAGAAATGCGAATCAAGGGTAGAAATTTAGCAGATAGACATAACTTCGATAAGATGAAGTTATTATGGAAATCAAACTTATCGAACTATATTGTCTAATCTGCCATCTCTACGATACAAACATTGTTTTGAAACATCAACGCTTGAGCAATAACTCGAAGCCTTTGTTTACTGACCAAGAACTGGTTATTTGTTATTTTTTCGGTATGCTGAATAACCAACACCAACAACAAAAGATATACGATTACATTGCCAATCATTGGCGGGAGTGCTTCCCCGATCTGCCGACATATCAAGCGTTTAATAATCGGCTGAATACTCTGGCGACTCATTTTGCCGTCATTACCGATCTGCTTTTGAACGAAAAACATCGTGTTCTTAATTTCGTTGGAACAGAAGATTCGCTGATCGATTCTTTTCCGGTGATGCTCAAACGTGGCAAGAATGCCAAATCCGGTCGAGTCGCTTCCGAGATTGCCGATCTCGGATATTGTTCAAGCAAAGATATTTATTATCACGGCGTTAAACTTCATAATTTGGCGATCAGGCAAAGCAAGAGTTTACCGATTCCGTTTCAGATGTTTCTAACGGAGGCTTCAAAACACGATCTAACAGCTTTCAAGGAAGCCAACCCGAAAGTTCCGACTCAGAATCTATTTGCCGATAAAGCGTATAAAGACAACGAGTTAAAACTTGCTCTCGAAGAAAACGGAGTTACTTTGCTGACTCCACCAAAAAAGAAAAAGAATGACTTACCACAGTTTTATGAGCCGTTGTGGTCGAAGTTCGTATCTCGTTTCAAACAACCGATAGAAAGTTTTTTCAACTGGCTCAATGAAAAGACAGATTATCAAAATGCATCAAAAGTTAGATCAGAGAATGGCTTGCTGGTTCATTGCTACGGCAAACTCGCATTTGCTTGTTTACTTCTCTGTTTCTACTCTTGATTGGCATTACTTACTATACTTTTCTCTTTTTCCAAATTCTTTGGTTTTTCCGATGATGAAAAAAGTGTTCAGCATCTTTTGAAACACTGAACACTTTTTAATTAGACCTTTGCATGAGTTACTTGAGGTTGTTCAGAATAATAATTTTCCGGTATATCGCCCGTATCTTCGCGTATGTATTTTCTTTGCTTAGGTTTGAGCGTTGCAAGTAATTCTTTACGATTTAGAAGGTCAACCGGTTTACCGGCATATATCTTGCCCATTTTCTCAAGCCTTTTTTCTGATAAAAGTCCTGAGAACATCAACAGCGGATAGGTGAAGTTCGGACCGTTCAACTTACGCAATTTATAGAGCCACATTCCGATCGAACCCGCACGCCACGCGGTTGGTCCCCACCAACTATATTGTCCCGGACGCAGATTCATTTTCCAGCATTTCATCATCAATTGCCATTGCATCTCGGACAATTGTTTCGTTTGCGTAACGCCTGTTTCCATCTCCATACGTGTATCGTGCAGAGGTGTGAAAATTGATGGAATAAGGAATGCAAATAAACCTTGTCGCTCCATTTCGTAAACCAGATCAAGCGTCGCCATCGTATCTTCATCGGTTTCATCAGGATTGCCGATTATCAAGGTCATTGCCGGAAACCAATTATTTTCATTCAATACTCTAAGACCTTCGACAACAACACTTTGCCAATGATCTATCTTAAAAGGAACAGCCTTCGTCGGCATAACTTTTCGTGCCATTGAGATCGAAGCCGTTTCCAAACCGATCAAAGGAGCAAGTGCTTTCTTTTCGGGATGTGTGCTTAGATACGGAAAATGGATCGGACTTTTCGGTAACAAAATGTCGGAAAGTTGTTTGATCATTATCGGATCAACGACCGCCGGAGCAATTGTCGAATGACTCAAAACGTGTTGTTCAACTCCGGGAGTTTCAACAATATCTTTGTATAGATCAACCAACGCTTCACGATTCGGAAAATAAAAAGGTGTGTCTGTATGAACCTGTCCCCAGATAAACATATCTTCGGTCGCCAAAGAAATTTGTTTATTTCCTTCGCGCACATTTGCCCGCACCGCGTCCATTATTTTGTCTTTCGGTAGATCAATTTGCGGATTCAGATCGGGAACACAGAATTTGCAACGCCGTCCGCAACCCGTTGTCATTTCGACCACACCAAAAGTCGTGCGTGTATCGGGAAACATTATTGAATCGCGGTCTGTTGGATGCTTAACAACGACTTCTTTCGGCAGGTCTTTGCCTTTTATTGCATCGTCAAAAAGTTTAAGCGTGTCGTCTGATTCGCTTCTGCCGTCAACGATGCAGTCAATGCCGAGTTCTTCATACATATCGGTTTGAATTATCTGCCAACCGCCCGAACCACCGACGATAACTTTGTAATTATCACGGTGCGGATTCGTTTTTATCTGTTCAAATAATTCACGAGAATAATGCGAATTGATCGGCATTTTTGATGAACCGAAGATCGAAGTATAAACTCCCGCCGCAAATGTTACGCCTAAAGGATTGTGTGTTGAGACAGCGACAACCCGCGTGTTCGGACCGACAAATTTTTCTAAATCTTCGGGAAAACAACAAACTATATCGTCTTTGCTGTATTGACGTTGAAGCGATTTTTCAACGAGTCGGACACCTGCGGGCATATATTTCGCCGAACCGTCTTCATAGCGTTCGACCTTACGCCAGTCAGGATATTTTCGGTTGAGAATACTCTCAAGCCAGATTGGAAGCGAAGCCATCGCCATTTGAATAAAATATCCTGCATGGTCAATTGCCTCGGTTAAAGGGGCAGTCAAAACAATTAGCTTGCCGCCATCTTTTGCAGGGGCAAACCCGTTATTTTGGGCTACCGATTGATTGCCATTTGTTATTGAGTTACTCATAAAAATCTCCAAAACATTTGAAATGTGTGTGAAACAGTTCAAAAAGAAGCTGTTATTTAGTTGTATTTTAACACAGTTACGTTAAAAACGAATTACCGCGTCAGGACCGCCTTCGACGTGGACTGTATCAACAAAACGTATGTTTTTTGTGTCAGTTGTCATTACAACTGAATTAGTTCTTTTTCCTGCACCAAAGAAGCGAACTCCGCGAAGCAGTGAGCCATCAGTTACACCTGTTGCCGCGAAAATTATTCTTTTACCGGGTGCTAAGTCATCTGTACTATATACTTTATCGGGATCATCTATTCCCATAGATTTCAAACGATCCATAAGTTCTTCGATCGGTGGAACTTTTGTTTTATCAACACCTAATTTGTCAGGATCATAGATGAGTTTCGCCTGAATTTCACCGTTTAAGCATTTCATTGCCGCCGCCGTTAAAACACCTTCAGGAGCTCCGCCGATGCCCATTAATGCGTGAATATTCGTTCCTGCAACTGCCGCCGAAATTCCTGCCGAAAGATCACCGTCGGAAATCAGACGAATTCTCGCACCGGCTTCGCGAACATCCTGCACAATTTGTTTATGTCTTGCACGATCAAGCACAATTACGGTCAGATCTTCGATGTTACGATCAAGCGAACGGGCAATCGCTTTGAGATTATACTTAACCGGAGCATCAATATCTACAACGCCTTTGCAAGAAGGACCAACGACGATCTTGTCCATATAAATATCAGGTGCATTGAGAAGCCCGCCACGTTCCGCCGCCGCCAAAACGGCAATTGCATTATTCGCTCCGACCGCACACAAATTCGTGCCTTCAAGCGGATCAACAGCAATGTCAATTTCCGGAAAAGAAGCTCGCACTTCGTCGCTATATTCTCGCCCGCCGACTTCTTCGCCGATATACAGCATCGGTGCTTCATCCCTTTCGCCTTCACCGATCACAATTCGCCCACGCATCGGAACGGTGTCCATAACTTGCCGCATCGCTTCAACCGCAACATGATCTGAATACTTTCTGTCACCCTGTCCCATCGTTCGGGCTGATTCAATTGCCGCCGCTTCTGCCACACGCAAAAAGTCTAATGCTAATTCATCTGATTTATATAAATTTTCCATCTATTTTCCTTTATGTAAAAGTTTTGTAATTCGGACATTTTAACACTTGTCTAACCCGCTTTGACAAGTTATCCTTTGCGTATTAGGTTATTATTTTGATTTTTACGAAAACCATAGGAGATTTTTATTAGATGACTTATATAGTTACAGAGCCGTGCGTTGATTGCAAATACACAGATTGTGCGGCGGTTTGCCCGGTCGAAGCATTTCACGAAGGACCGAATATACTTTTGATCAATCCCGATGTTTGTATTGATTGTGATGCCTGTTTGCCTGAATGTCCCGTCGAAGCAATTTATTCAGATATGTCTTATCCGCCCGAATATGAACCTTGGATGGAGAAAAACGCCGAAGCAGAACAATATCCGATTATCAGCACAAAACAACCGGCACTTTATAAAGAAAGCTGTTCAGGACCACCGGAGTAAATAAATTTACAATTAAGAAGTTTAACCAAATAAAGCGGATTCTTTTTAGAGTCCGTTTTTTTGTTTTTAAATTTATACATATTTCCGCCGAAAATGTTTGGCAAGCATTTTGCTTACAACATTAGCATAGTTAAAAGCAGTATCAATTTAATACAGTTAATACAATACTAAATGTTCTTAAACACTTTTAATGATGAGTTTACGATTCGTAAAAATATCTTCAAGAACAATTAAGCCAAAATTATCATTCAACTTAAAAAATAAATATGAAT
>JBGTHN010000097.1:0-2154 GCA_041746235.1 Pyrinomonadaceae bacterium
CCTTGTTTTTTGAATGAACGCTCAAGTTGTTTGGAAACATCTGCGTCTTCGATTGGCACGATTCGATCAAGCAATTCGACAACCGTTGTTTCGCAACCGAAGCGTGCATAAACCGATGCGAATTCTACGCCGACCGCACCTGAGCCAATAACGACCATTGATTTTGGCACGTTTTCTAATTCCAAAATATGATCGGAATTTACAACTTGTTTGCCGTCTGTTTCAAATCCGGGAATCGGACGCACGACCGAACCAGTGGCGATGATGATGTTTTTTGTGTCAATCGTTTCTTTTTTGCCATCGCTCAAAGCAACTTCGACTTTTCCTTTTCCGGCAATTTTACCGAATCCGTTAAATATCGTAACTTTGTTTTTCTTCATCAAATAGGTAACGCCCGCCGAGTTTTTTGAAACAACGTCGGATTTGTATTTTTGGACTTTTGTCCAATCGTAGCTTAAGTTTTCAACGCTTAAACCAAAATCTTCAAAGTGTCCCGCTTTTTGATAAAGATGTGCGGCGTTCAATAATGCTTTCGTTGGAATACAACCGCGAAGTCCACAAGTTCCGCCGAGTCTTGCACCATCTTCTTTTTCAACTATTGCTACTTTTAAACCCATTTGAGCCCCACGAACCGCTGCTACATAACCGCCCGGTCCCGAGCCGATAATTGTTACATCAAATTGTTCTGCCATTTATAATCCTCTTTGTAAATAAAATAATTTTATATTGCGAAACTATCATTATAAGAATTTGCGGGCAAAAAGAAAAAGCGACCAATGATTTTATGGTCGCTTTTGAAGATTTGCGGAAACATTTCACAAATTTATTACGGGAATGTTTCTGCCTTAAAATTAATTGTTTACATCGTAAAAATACCGACATAATCTTTTAAAAGAGCTTGGATTTCCTGAGCTTTTCCGGCATCACCCGCAGACTTGATCGCCGCTGTTCCTGCCGCTGTTGTTAGTTCGGTAACATTTTTCTGGACACTTTCTTCTAATTTCTTCTTCGCTTCGGCACTTACTTGAAAATCTCTTGCGTTTTTCATATTTTCCCAACTTGTTTTGAGCGATTCTTTTTTGCTTTCAAATGCAGTTTTCGCACCGGCAACATCGCCTTCTTCGAGTTTTTTCGTCATATCCTTTGTAACGCCTTCAAAGTCCGCTAAAAATGTATTGATCTCCGCATCTTTATTGCATCCCGCAAAGGCAAGACAACAAGCCAATAAAATAAATAAAGTTAATTTTTTCATAGTTTTCTGATTTCTCCTGTTTGTAATTTTAGTTATTAAGAACTTTAATGATTATTGAACGAGAACTGAAAATATATTTGCAATAAATTAATGAAAAGATATGGAACATTCTAAAGAATTTGAAAATTTGGTCAAATATATAATGCCGAATGTCAAAGAAATTACGGTTGAAGAAACTTTGGAGCGTCAAGAAAATGGTGCATTTCTAATTGATGTTCGTGAAGATAACGAATGGGAAATGGGGCACGCGAGAGATGCTGTCCACATTGGACGCGGAGTTATTGAAAGAGATATTGTTCATAAATTTCCTGACAAAGAAACCGAGTTGATTTTATATTGCGGCGGCGGTTATCGTTCGGCACTTGCGGCGGATAATTTGCAGAAAATGGGTTATAAAAATGTCTATTCAATAAAAGGCGGTTGGACAGCTTGGAAGGAAGCAGACGCTCCGATTGCTTCCTTTTCCAAAGATGAAGAAATGATTGATGAAGTTCGGGAACACACAAAAGAATTAGCCTATGAATATATTGAAAATGGCGATGCAACGGGTTGGTTTGACGCACTTTATACAGAAGCTGAAGGCGATAATGAAAAAGTTCCATGGGCAGACCTTGAGCCAAATAGATTTTTTGTTGAATGGAATAAAACTGCAAACATTCAAGGAAACGGCAGAAACGCACTCGTTGTCGGATGCGGACTTGGCGATGATGCAAAATACTTAGATGATTTAGGATTTAAAGTTACGGCATTTGATGTTTCCGAAAAAGCTATCGAATGGGCAAAGCAAATTCACGCCGATACAGACATAGAATTTTATGTTGCAGATCTATTCGATCCGCCAAAAGATTGGGAAAAAGCGTTCAATTTTGTTTTGGAAGTTTATACAATTCAAGCTTTGCCTT
>JBGTHN010000098.1:0-5123 GCA_041746235.1 Pyrinomonadaceae bacterium
AAAGGCGAGGCGGAACTCATTCCGATATATCTGAATTCGGCTTCGGTATGCGTCGCTTCACCGCCGATCTTAACAAAAATTTCCGCACCGTGAACGCCTTTCGGTTTGGCTTTGTTTTCCGCTCCCTTGTCATAATATCGAATCGTATGACGCAGCCTTCCGGTCGTTTCGACTATCGCAAATGGTTCGGTTTGCGGTGTTTGAACTTTCGTTCGTATCTTGTCCCGCACGGTTAAATTGAAACCTGCGATCAAGTTATCGGCTAAATTCAAACTCTGTAGCATATTCGCCTTTTCACGCAATTTCTTTTTAAGTTTTTTCTTTGAACCGTCCTTTTTCTGCCTCGTCCCGCGTGCCGCTAACTGTGTAGTTTTATTATCTCCAAAATCGGTTTCAAATTCTTCGACAAGTTCGGCTAACTCATCTATATCAGCCGCTTCAAGCGAAAACAATTCGGGCGATTCCGCCAGTTTTTCCAGAAAATTCTTGGCAAAACTAATAAGTTCGGCTTCCTTTCTCGGAATATAATCTTTTTTCATTTTATCCTCCTAAGTAAATTATGAACTAAATTAGTTTCAATATAACTTAGGTTGAAACTAATTTGAACCAAATTAAAAGTAATCTAAAACAAATTAATATTACTACAAAACATATTAATATTACTATCATTTAAATTAACATTAAATTAAATGATATTAATGCTAATTTATCTCAAATTAATACTAATCTACATCAAATTAGTTTTAACCTAAGTTATGTTGAAACTAATTTGACTTAGGTTGAAACTATTAAATCTTGTAAATTGAAATGACGAACATCTTATTTTATGGGAATTAGAGATCAAATTGAATGGTTTAATCGGGTTCTTTTAATTTCCTGTCACCTTCAGCAACTAAAACCTACATTGTTTTAAACCGTCTACTGATGGTGTTTGAAAAAATAAAACTGTATTAAAACAGCCATTGAAAATGGCGATAGCATAAAGCCTAGCGTGGAGCAAAGCGGAACGCTAGGTCTGTTGCATCAGAGGTTTAGAGCCATCGAAGATGGCGACAGAGAATCACTAATTGCTGTCGCCCATTGTCATGGGCTTTGATGAACTGTTTTAACGATTCCCCGCCCTCGCGGACGGGGCTTTACGCAATCGCCCGTTTCACGGGCTAAAACCTACATTGCTTTAATCCGTCCGCTGAAGCAGACGACAATTCATAAGGAAAATGCATTAGCATTACTTTCTAGAATGTTTATCTGGCAACTTTGCTGAATTTATAGGCACTGTCGAGCGGTTGTTTATTTCCTATTTGCGAATTCGGTAGCCAAATGTTCTTCAAATGTGGTGTTGCGTTATTTACATAGTTGATAAGTTCTCTGATCGTTTTTTTGCTGCTTGTTTTTAAGTCCAAAAGGTTTATGGAATACTCATTTGTTTCGACATGGAAGGAATAATGGTTCAAAGTGCCATCTTCGACCGTTCCCAGTTCGTATTCGAGTAATGCGATATTCGTGTCGGACACTTCGCTCCACTTGGTCAACTCGGAACTGTCCGATGTTGACCAGAATGTGGAATCTTGAATCCTAAAACCTTCGGGTGTGCATTTAACTGTTTTTCGACGTTGAAGACTGAGAATCAAAAACGTAAGCAATATGAAAAATAGAAAAACTCCACCTATGATCGGCAAAAACTCAGCCGGACTGAGTGCGTTTTCATTTTGTTCCATAGTTAGAAACATCAAAGCGAACAGTAAAATTATTGGTACCAAAATGATCAAAAGGATTTTTAAGCCCTTAAATCTATCTTCACTAAAAGTCTGTACATTTACATTCTGATTCATAAATTCAATATCCTTATAAAAAAAAATTCTTCAAATTTCTGCCCTCGATTGTATATGCGTAGAAACTAACAAAATTGTGACAAAAAAAATCACGAATACTTTTTTTCAAGTTTAAAAGTATATTTTCTAGATTCTGGCTACTTTTTTATATTTTTGCACTTCGACTATTATCTGCCGATTTCCGATGTCAGGATTATTTGTGATAACGTATTGCAATTGCGGAGTTGATTGATCTATTAAATGCAATAGTTCGTCAAAGTCCCGTTTTGAAGTTAAATTAAGAGTTAAAAGCCGATACTTCTTATTATTCGCATCAACTTCAATAAAAATGTTGTATGCTCCTTTGCCATAGTATTCTTCAATAGGATTTGTATCGGAAACCTCGCTCCATTGAAAATTATCGGACTGACTGTAAGAATTCCAAAAGTTTGTCGCGTAAATATCACATTCTTTTAGATCGCACGTAACAGTTCTTTTGTGAGTAAAACTCATTGTGATAAAAGTGATCAATAGAACAATTAAAATGCAGCATAAGATCATAAAAAGAAACCCTTCCGCACTCCAATTCTCATATTTATTGTTCATAGGTTTGCCATAAATGCTTACCAAAATAACTACAAATATGAAAAACGAGCCCAATCCAATTGCTGCATATTTAAAACGCTTAAACTGATCTTCCACAAAAGTTCGGGTTTCGATTAAATTATTCATTTATTATTTATTTTTTCATTTTCACCAAACTTCCATCACCGCTGATCTTTTTCGGAAGTACTAGATTTCATTGCTTCAAAGTATAAAAAACTAAGTTCATTTTTTGCTACTTCTATTTCAGTTTCAATTATAGTTGGTTTTTCACTAATGATTTTGAATTCTTGATCGTTAAAGTAAACATAACTAACTTGTCTATCAAAAGTAAATCGAATTTTATATTTGCCGGGTTCTATACCTTCAATTTCAAATATGCCAGAATCGGATTGGTAGGAATTTTTAAAGTTTTCTCTAATCAAATCTGCTTTTACAGAATAATCGTATCTGTCATACGAATTAATGGCATCACCAATTTCAATTTTAATGCCTGAGGGGAATTTATTAGTTGATGCTTTATCCAGAAGTTCTAATAAATCTTCATTTTCTTTCTCAAGTAAGATTCTTTCAACTATTTGATATTTTTTGATATTTTTATTGAAGTATGCAAAAACAATCCAACTTTCACCAGTATCAACTTTATAACTGCAACTGTCATCTCTCATGAAAATATCAACTTTTGTTGAATTCACTCCCTTGTAGTTTTTCTTTAATTCAAATGTGATTTTATAAAAGTCAGCATCGTCATCTTTACTTTTAACTTTAATGACTTTGTTTACTTTGCCTATGAAAACAATATCAGCTTCCTGATATTGAACTCGGATAGGCGGCACGCCAATTCTTACACACGCCAGTGTTGAGATTTGAAATACCAGAAAAACTATTGAAAAAACTATTACTTTTGAAATCTTATTTGTCATTTTTTCATTTTCATCAAACTTCCATCACCGCTTATCTTGCGTGAATTTATTTTTGCTACTTGTTCGGCTTTTGAAAATGCTCGCATAAAGTTATCGCCGAGGACTTTGCGAATTTCGGTTTCGGTGTAACCTCTTTTCAGCATTTCGTATGTCACCAAAACCAAATCTTCCGCACCGTTCATAGGCGTTGGCAAGCCGGGAACTCCGTCGTAATCCGAACCGATGCCGATGTAGTCTATTCCGGCAATTTTTTTAACGTGGTCTATGTGGTCAACGATCTTTGTGTAAGACGGCGTGTAGATCGGATTGGCGTCGAAGAGTCTTCGCTTCTCGGCGTAATACATTTGCCGGTCGTCTTTGTATTTTTCGTCCAGAGCCTTGAGTTCCGCTTCAAACTTTTTATCTCTCGCACGGTCTTCGTCCAAATGGCGTTGGTCGAGGAATGCGGGATAGAAATTTATCATTATCACGCCGCCGTTCTTCGGTAACAATTTGAGAATGTCGTCGGGAACATTGCGATTGTGTCCCGAAAATTCTCTTGCGGACGAATGTGAATAAATGATCGGTGCTGTCGAAACTTCAAAAACATCTCGCATCGTGTCGTCAGAAACGTGTGACAGATCAACAAGCATTCCGAGTCGGTTCATTTCTTTGACGACTTCACGCCCGAAATCGTTTAATCCGCCGTGTGGTCGGTAAAGTTTGCCGTCTATTGTGTGGCAACAAGCGTCTGCCCAATTGTTCGTGTTGTTGTGCGTCAAAGTCATATAACGAACACCGAGACGGTAAAAATTACGCAACGAATAAAGCGAATCTTCAATGGCGTGTCCGCCTTCGATTCCCATAAGTGCGGCGATCTTTCCTTTCTTTTTAGCTTCGCGTATGTCTTTCGTCGAAGTGGCGATCATCATTTTGTCTGGATTTTTTTCCGTTTCACGATAAACCGTGTCAATCAAACTCATCGCCCGCATCATTGAGCCTTTCGGTTCTTTTTCGGCGTAAGTTCTCGAAACATAGATCGAGAAAAACACACCCGTTATATTTCCGTTTTTAAGTCTTGAAAAATCGGAATGAAAAGGATCACCGTCGAGATGATATTTGCCAAACGAATTTGATGTTAGCGAAAAATCTTCATCATACATCGGCGAAGTAATGTCGTTATGACCGTCAACGATAAGTGCTTTTTTGTGGATTTTCAAAGCCTTTTGCCACAAGTTCGGATCGGCATCAGAAGGCATCGTTTGAGCGAATGTGGAAAGGCTTAAAAGTGAAATTGCGATCAAGGAAACGATAAATTTTTTCATAGTTCAAAGGTTTTTATTGGAATCTAATTTTGAAATTATTCTAGCATCTTTTTACCAAGGAACGCAGTTTGTCAGACTGCGTTCCTTCTGTTTATGCTTATTTATTTTGCCACCGTATCACTTTCACGCGGTTTCGCATTCTTCACCCATTTATCCATCCAGGTTACTTGTTCCCAGAGAACGTGTTCGATGGATTCGCGTGCCGAATAACCGTGTGATTCGAGCGGAAGCATTACGAGTCTTGCCGTTCCGCCGTTGCCTTGAATTGCCGCAAACATACGTTCGGACTGCATCGGATATGTTCCCGAATTGTTGTCCGCTTCGCCGTGAATCATCAGCATCGGTTCGTTTATTTTGTTGGCACGGAAAAACGGCGAAAGTGTGTAATAACTTTCAGGTGCTTCCCAAAATGAGCGTCGCTCAGATTGAAAACCGAATGGTGTCAGCGTTCGATTATACGCACCGCTTCGGGCAATTCCGGC
>JBGTHN010000099.1:0-10006 GCA_041746235.1 Pyrinomonadaceae bacterium
TGCTTGTTTTTTTTTGCGTGGCAACAGGATTATTTTTACGTTCTCATTTTTTGCAAATTTGTCTAAAGCCTCATTTAAAATATCATTTGAAAATTGCCGATGATAGAGTGCTTCGGGAGCGTGCGGACGGATTACGACTAAAATGTTTTCAGGTGAAATACCAAGGTTTTCGAGTTCTGTTTGAAAATTTTCATCGGGCTTAAACTCTGCCAAATAAACGTCTTCTTTAATTCCTTCAAATTTTACACTCTTTTCCAATGCTTTAAATTTTTTCAAAAATTCATCGGGAAAACTCTCGGGAACTATGACGCGATTTGCCAGACGAAACGAAAGTTTGTTGGCAGGATGATGTTCATAATCCATTAGATTTACGCTGCGAATTCGCAGGATTTTAGCAACTACGTGAGATTCGTGAGAATTATGCGAAACGATCAGATCAATTTTTTTATCTCTTGTCCAATTTAATAAATTTAAGATTCTAACGCCAAATTTCACTCCTTTTTGAAAAAGACTTTTTCCTCCATGTGTTCCGAAAACCGTTGGATTCAAACCCATTTTTCTCGCAAGTTCAACCGTCTGTGCATAATCTCTTGCAGTCCACAAAATTGTGTGCCCGCGTTTTTCAAACTCCTTTGACAGAGCGGAAAAAAACGGCACATGCGGAGAATTTCCTAGATCAATCCAAATTCGCATAACAATTAAAAATTAAAAATTAAAACTGCAAAATTAACAAGCAAGCATTTTACCTTTTTAATTTTTAATTTTACATTCGAGTAGTTTTGCGAGTGCAAAAGCTGTCCAAGCGTTTGCCCAGCGGATGAATGAGGTTTTTATTGTTCGTGATCTTGTTTTTTGATAATAGAAAAAACCTTTTTCGTCTCGCATATTTTTAACTGTCCAAACGGCGACTTTTTCGGCTTGCGGCAAGCATCTTTTATCATATTTATTCAGTTCACAAAGTGCGACAATTGCCGCAGATGCCGAATGAATATCTATCGGAAAAGTTTGTTTATCAAAATATTTTGGTGTTCCGTCTTCAAGAAAAAAATTGTTGAGCCAAAACTCTAAGCCAAGTTTGATTGATAAATTGGCTTTATCTTGAATCGTTGGAATTATTTTTTGCAAACGATAAAGCGAAAGCAGAATATATGCGGTGTGAAAATTATCAACCCAAGCGTGGCGAAGTTTTGAGCCATAAGTCCAACTTCCGTTTTCATTTTGTTTGTTTATAACAAAGTTTGCGGTTTTTTCGGCTAATATTAAATATTCGTTGTTGTTTGTAATTTCGCCGACGCTTGCTAAAACCTCGCCCGCAAGAAGGGAAGCATTAAAAATAATACTGTGATCAATCGGCGTATAGCTAAAGCAAAGTTCCGTTTCATTTTCAAAAGGACGATTTAAATCTTCAATGATAAAACGGCAAATTTCTTCGACAATTTCCGGATACTTTTTATCTTCAAATAGTTCGTAACCTTCCAAAAATGAAAATGCCGCAAACGCTGTCGGAACAATTGTTGGTGTTCCTTTCGGAGCAAAAAACGCACGACTTTGCCAATCAAAATTGTAACCGAAAGTGGTCTTTCGATTTTGGGTTTTAGATTTTGGATTTTGGATTTTTAGAGTAGAGAGTTCGGATAATAATTTTTTTGCATTATCGCTGTGTTTTTCGTCTTTTGTTGCACGAAATCTTGATAGTTCTGCCGATGCAAAAAGTGCGATGCCTTTGGCGTTTATTCCTTTTTCGATCTTTAAAATAGGACGCAAGTTTTTTGGCGAACGCTTGACCATTTGAAGCCATGCAAGTCTTGGAATTGTGAAATGTTTTAATGGTGTGGTTTGAAAAATTTTACTGTTCAATCCATCAAAAGGATCAAAGCCTGCGAAATCTTCTGATTCGCAATATTTGAAAAGTTGATCGTAAATTTGCTCGAAATCTGTGTTCATTTAAGTTTGGGAAATATTAGCACAGATTTTGGTTTTGGCTATTTATTGCTTGTTTTGCATATTGTAGGATCCGACGTTTTTCCCGTTCGGCTTTTCAAGCGAACAGGGCAAGCGAGCCGCTTGCGTTCCCGGCGAATTTACAAACGCGGCAATCTGAAACTGAATCTTGAACCGCGTCCTTCGATTGATTGGACTCTGACCTCGCCTTTGTGTTGTTCGATGATTTCTTTTACTAAAGATAAACCTAAACCTGTTGTGTCTTCGTCCTTATCTTGTCCATCTCTTGCAACACGATAGAATTTTTGCCAAATTTTTTCCTGTTCACCTTTTGGAATTCCGTAGCCTCTGTCTTCAACCTCAACACGCAGAAAATCAGTTTCCAGAATTGTTGAGATCATTACAGAAGTTCGTTCGGGCGAATATCGTATGGCATTATCAAGAAGATGCGAAATGGCTTTTGTCAGCAAACCTTTATCGGCGGCAATTGCCGGAATTTCTTTGCCTTGCCGTTCAACGATTCTGATGCGTTTTTGCTTTGCTGTTTTGGCATAATCTTCAACCACTTCACTAACAACTTCATTTACTTCGACAGGGATTTTGATGACTTCTTGTTTATCGGACTGTTGTAGATTGGCAACCGATAAAAAGTTCGAAAGAATATTACTTGCTCTGTTTGATTCGGCGGCAATTGTTTCCAAGTATTCACGGGAATCTTCGGGAATATTGTCCTCTAATAAAAGCATTTCGGCAAACCCCTGAATGCTCGTTATCGGAGTGCGAAGTTCGTGTGACATTAGGTGTGCGATTTCACTTCGCAATTTTTCATTTTCCTTCGCCGCAGAAATATTGCGAAATGTAATTAAAAAACACGAAGGTACTTTTTTAACATTCGTGGTGTGTATTTCGTTGTTGTGAATAGGAACTTTGACAAGATTTATTTGCAGACCGAGAGTTTCACCTTTTTCGGACAAATTTAGTTCGCATTCAAATGATTCGCCTGTTTGCATCACGCGACGTATGGCTAAACTCGGTTCGTTGAAAACATTCGTTTTAAATTTATCGAGCAATTTGAACAAATCAAGGTTTGGAATTTCTTTTGAATCAAGATTTCCCAATTTCTTCATACGGTCATTTACATAAGCTAAAGTGCCGTCGAGATACGCGATTGCGTGAGCTTCTTTCAGATAAGAACCCGCGATTGCACTAAAAGATTGTTCTTTAATGATTCCGTTTAATAGATTTATTATATCAAGACGATTTTCCAAAGATTGAGTCGAAAATGAATTCCACCAAGAGTTGTGTGGAAGTTGTTTAGAACGAAGTTCAAAGCGTTGAAAACTGCGAGCGAGTTGTTGGCTGAATGATTCAAGCAGGTTTTGATCTTCACGAACAAAATTTTGTTTTACATCAACAAACAAAATTCCAATTACAACATCATCGCTTATCAGCGGAAGTGCAATTTTCGCCGCATCCTTGTTGTTTGTATCATTTTGTATTTGCGTTTCTCTTGTTTCAATTGCTTTTTCGCATAATCGCATGCATTTTGTCCACGAACTCTGCCGCGAGGAAAGCGAATTATTTTTATTGTCTTTTCTCGCCCGTCCGATCGGTATCAAATTTTGCTCAATGTCGTAGCGAAAAACAATTAGTTCGGAGACAGGGAAAATTGTTTCCAGTAATTTAAGACCGCATTCAATCCGCAAATCCGCAGACATTCCTTCCAAAAGATGTCCGGTTGATGCTAAAGAAACAAGTTTTTCTGTCAAATCTGTGTCTATTTGCCAAAGTTTTTTGAAGTGTATGAAGATAATTGTAAGAAACGAAACGAAGATAACCGGTAATGCCGCCAAACCAATTTCAAAAAAGTTTGCAAATATAATTGCGGCAAAAAGCCATATTGAATTGAAGAATAAAGCAATTGGGAAAATTCGTTTTAGTCCGTGTTTCTCAGTTAGGAAGCCAAAAACACAGGCAACTAATAAAATTATAAATAACTTCCAAAAGGTAAATGTTGCATTTGCGGGAGTGGTTAAATGTATAATTGTCGTAGATATGTTTTTTCCAAAGACCCAACAAATCGCTACAGTCGCAGCGATTATGGATGAAATTGCAAAAGACAGAAGGAGATTTCTAGATTTTATGATCTTCATTTTGTAAAGGATTTAAATGATTTTAGGGCTATTCGAGGGATTTGGAAATAGTTACTTGAAAAGAAGGGTTTAACTGAGGCAAACAATGTTTGACCAATAAGATTATGCAATAAAACATTAGTGAAAAGCAAGTTTTAATTTGTTTTTATAGTTTTAGCTTTGTGATTCAAGCGGCGATTTCAAAAAATAAACGGCTTTTTATTTTGCTGTGAATAGATTTTGCTTTTGGTTGCTTTTGCCCTTTTCCGAAAAAGACTTCATAATATCAAAACTGCTTTAAGCAATATTTTACCAATGAAAATTTTATCAAAAATTGAATTACTTCTGATAGGTTTGTGGCTTGGTGCGGCTTTGTTTTTTAGCCTTGCCGTTGCTCCAAGTCTTTTTATTATTTTACCTTCGAGAGAGTGGGCGGGAGTTGTCGTTGGACGAACACTGACGATTATAAATTTCAGCGGTTTGATTATTGGTGCAATATTATTTTTGCTGTCATTTATTCCGCGAGGTGAAGCGAAACGAGCATGGGCTTGGATTCAGCGAGTTTTGCTAATTCTTTTTGTTTTGGCTTGCGGTGCGGGACAGGCAATAATCGGTATTTATATGGAATATTTGCGGAAATTGAGCGATGTTCCAATAAGCAAACTTCCTGCGGATAATGCGTTAAAAATGCAGTTTGATATGTGGCATCAATATTCGGTCTGGGTTTTAGTCGCCGGAATGATTGCCGCACTTTTAGTGTTTTTTGTAATTTCAAGAAACTATTCAGGAACTACCAAAACAAACAAGAAAAATGATCCGTTGGATTTTAATTTACCCGACGAACTAAAACTTTAAAACTTTATGGAACTGATCGAAAAACAAAGCGAATTTGAAGGTCGCTTTTCAAAATGGAACGGCAACGAAGAATTACAAAATTATCCTTTCGTCGAAAATGTCTATGCACCTTTTACGCCTGCGAGACGTGCTTTGCCGATGCTTAACTTGGCTCTGATTTCGTCTGCCGGAGCATATATTGACGGAACAGAACCTTTTGATCTTGAATCAAAAGACGGCGATATTTCATTCAAAGAAATTCCGATTGAAGTGGAAGCCGTTGATTTGGAATATGCCGCAAAAGGTTATGACACAAAGGCTGTGCGGGAAGATATGAATTCACAAATTCCTGTGGAACGGCTTCTCGAATACGAAGAAAATGCTGTGATTGGACGTTTGAATCACGTCTGGTGGAGTTTGAGCAGTTATCTTCCAAACGCCGCAAAAGTTGCCGACGAACTTGCAAACCAAATCGCTGACAGACTCGTTCGCTACGAAGTTCAATCGGCTTTGCTAATTCCCTCAACACGCCTCTGTCATCAAACTTTAGGATTGGTCGCACGAGCGATCGAACAACGAAATATTCCGACAATGATGCTTGCCGTTGACCGCAAAATTGCAGATATGGTTCGCCCGCCACGCACAGCTTTTTATGATGGCGAATTTGGTTCGGTTGCCGGAAATCCAAATTGGAAACAACATCAACTTCGTATCTTAGATGAATCCTTGCGTTGGATCGAAACTTTGGATCAACCTGTTGTTAAAAAACTTGCCGTAACGCTCGAAACCGAAACCGAAATGGCTCGCGGTGAGAGATAATTGTTTGAAAGTTTAATAGAACACGGATTTCACGGATAAAGCGGATTTTCACGGATTTTAATTTAAATAAAAAAATCTTCGAAAATCCGCCAAATCAGCGGAATCCGTGTTCTATTTCTTTTTGTCTTTAACCAATGAATCGCAAAAAAAATCTAAATCGTGTTCGTGAACACAAAATCGCCTACGACATAATAATAATCGGCGGCGGAGCAAGCGGTGTCGGTTGTGCGGTTGATGCGGCGGTTCGTGGATTTGATGTTCTGCTTTTGGAACAAAGCGATTTTGGGAAAGGAACTTCGAGCCGTTCGACAAAGTTGGTTCACGGCGGAGTTCGTTATCTTGAACAGGGAAACATTTCGCTTGTGCGAGAGGCTTTGAAAGAACGTGGCATTTTACAGCAAAATGCTCCGCATCTTGTGCATTCGCAAGCGTTTATTGTTCCTTGTTATAGTCTTTGGCAAAAGTTTTTCTACGGAACAGGACTTAAAATTTACAACTTACTTTCAGGGAAATACGGTTTTGGAAAATCGCGGATTTTATCGAAAAAACAAACGCTCGAAAAACTTCCCAATATTAAAAAAGAAAATCTTACGGGCGGCATAATTTACTACGACGGGCAATTTGATGATGCAAGATTGTTGATTGATTTAGTTAAAACTGCGGCGGAAAATGGTGCGACAATTTTGAATTACGCAAGAGTTTTCGGTTTGATTAAAGATATCAACAATAAGATCGACGGCGTAGATTTTGAAGACACGGAATCCGGCGAATTGTTTAACGTTAAAGCCAAAATTGTCATCAACGCAACGGGAGCGTTTACCGATGAAATCCGCAAATTATCTGATAAACATTCAAAAGATATAATCACGCCAAGTCAGGGAATTCATCTCGTTTTTGACAGTTCATTTTTAAACAGCAAAGACGCAATAATGATCCCGAAAACTTCCGATGGCAGAGTTTTGTTTGCGATACCATGGAACGGAAAAATGGTTGTCGGAACAACGGACACACCTATCGAACACGCCGAACTTGAACCAAAACCACTCGAAGAAGAAATTGAATTTATCCTTGAAACCTGCCAAAATTATTTAGCAAAACCACCAATACGGAAAGATGTTCTAAGCGTTTTTGTTGGGATTCGTCCGCTCGTGAAATCTTCCGACACAAAGAATACCGCGAAACTTTCACGCGACCACACGATTGAAATTGATGATTCAAATCTGCTCACATTAACGGGCGGAAAATGGACAACTTACCGAAATATGGCGGAAGATGCGATTAACAAAGCAATCAGTTTGACGAATTTACCCGATAAAGAATGCGTCACAAAAGAATTAAAAGTTAAAAATGAAAAGTTAAAAAAGGTTGAGGAAATTATTGCATCTGATTCTCAGTTTGCGGAGTTGATCCACGAAGATTTTCCTTATCAAAAGGCTGAAATTATTTACGCAGTTCGGAATGAAATGGCTCGGACGGTAGAAGATGTTTTGGCACGCCGGACGCGGATAATATTTCTTGATGCGAAAGCGGCTCTGGATGTTTCAGGAGAAGTTGCGGAGATTATGGCTGTGGAATTGGGCGAAAATGAAAAATGGATCGAGAATCAATTGCAAGAGTTTGAGAATGTTGCCCACAATTATTTGATTTGAATGCGAGTAGCGTTGGCGTAAATCGTTGCGTTTATGTTTGATAAAAAACGCAACGATTTACATCAACCCTACTGACTTTAGTAGTTGACCTTGTAATCATCAACGATTAGTAGAAGTAAAATTCACATTCGTTGCGTTCTCGGGGAATTCAAAAAACTGACTATTGGAACTGAATGTGTATCTTTTTGAATTAACTCTTACAGTATAGTTTTCCCAAGTCAGAACATCCTTAAATCTATAATACCCGAAAGGATTCGTCTGCGTGTATCGAACATTTCCGAATTGGTCGGTAAGTGTAACGACCACACTTTCAGCACCGCGACCTCTTGCTGTTCGAACGCGACCTTTCAGTAATTGCGGCGTTGAAGGTCCGTCAGCTAATGTAAATGCGGAAAACGTATTTATTCCTGTAACGTTTGCAAGATTTGAAACAGTATTCAATGTTGTCGTTTGAAGCTGTGCATTGCCGCCGTTTATGCCGAAAACTTTATAACGCGGTTCGTTGCCGACTATTTCAGAATCAACATACTTAAATGTTGCATCAGCCTGCACGACTCCGCTGTTCGTTATACTCCACCAGCGTTGCAAACGATTTGCCGGAAGTCCTGCTGCCGCACCTGAAAAAGCACCAGACTTCGGTTCGACCGAGAAATTTCCACCGCCGTTTATGTTGGAGAGTTCGACACCTGCGTAGATTCCATTTGAGCCAACCGGAAAACGATATGATCCGTTTGAATTTACGCAACGTGTAAGTATTCCATCAATAAATGAATCCACACCGCCACCGGAAATTGCGGAAGCTCGACATTCTGTAACGGCAATTGAGCCGATCTGCGAAATATTGCCACCGCCCAAATATAGGTTTCCATTTACCGTAACCGCCGAAAGACCTGTAATATTACCATCATTCAAGTTAAGATCACCATTTACTACCAAAGATCCGGTGCCGTTCAGAGAACCGTTAGTAAGATCGAGTCTGCCGTTCACAGTAAGCGTGCGTCCGGCTCCTAACGTAAGCGTATTTTCACCTGAGACGATCAAACTGGAAAGAGTAACATCAGCTGAAGAAATCGTAGCGTTATTCGAAGATATCGTAACACCCGCATTTGCCGCAGGTATAATTCCATTAGACCAATTCGCAGCGGTGTGCCAGTCGGTATTGCTCGAACCTGTCCACTGAGATTCTCGCCAACGAGCGAAAAAAGGAGATGCGTTACAGCCTGCCGTTGTGAATGCACCGCCAACATAGAGATCCCCACCGAACGATGCGATTATGCTGGCATTGTTATTCAATCCTAAGCCAAGTGGAGACCAAGCGTTGCCATTCCATTTGGCAATGTTGTTAGCGGCAATTCCATCGACAGAAGTAAAAATGCCTGTGGCGATAATATCTGTGCCAAGATTCGTTATCTTTAAGATGTTATTATTGCCGGGAATTCCCGAGCCGAGAGCCGACCAATTTGAACCATTCCATTTGGCAAGACGTGCTGCCGAAATACCGCCAACCGCCGTAAATCCACCCGAGATATATACATCTGAGCCGGAGACAGCGATTGAAGTAACTCCGCCGCCAGTTATTCCATTGGCTAAAGGTGTCCATGTAGTTCCATCATATTTCAGTAAATAATTCGGATTATCAAGTGTTGTATAATCCGAGCCAACATATAGATTGTTTCCGGAAGACTCAATTGCTCTCACCGTGTTCGGAATGACCGCAGAATTAAATCCGCTCCAAGAAGTGCCGTTCCATTTGGCAATCCGATTTGCCGTCATACCTCCGGCAGTTCCGAACGATCCCCCGACATAAATATCCTCGCCGACAACCTTTATTACGGTAACCGTTCCATTTACTCCCGTTCCAAGAGGAGACCAGTTATTGCCATTCCAAACAGCAATATTGCTCGCCGTAATTCCGCCGATACTTCCAAAATTTCCACCGGCATAAACCTTGTCACCGGCAACAGCTATCGCTAATATCGGACTGTTCGAACCCGTTACTCCTGAGCCGAGAGCCGACCAGGCTTTCGTTAAGCTATTCCATTTTGCGATTTTATTGGCAGTGATCGGACCCGCAGTTGTAAAGTTTCCGCTGACATATACATCCGTCCCCGAAACAGCGATTGCGGCTGGAACAGAGTCAATTCCTGTTCCGGGAAAACCTGCCCAGATACCATTGGTATATGTCGCAATATTTTTTGCCCCAATTCCTCCGGCTGTATCAAAGTTTCCGCCGACTAACAATCTATTGCCAGAAGTTGCTAAGGCATTTACTGAAACAGAATCACCTAATACACCCCCAATTCCACTCCAACTAGTGCCGTTCCATTTAGCAATATTGTTAAAGGTAGAAGATGAGAGAAGTCCTCCAATATAAACATCCGTGCCTACAAATGCGATAGAGTTAAATGATCCGTTAAAAGACCATGCATTTGTCCAAGTCGAGCCGTTCCATTTCGCAACATTTCCTCCTCCGTTAGGAGTATTAATCCTGCTACCGACGGCATACATATCCGTGCCTGAAAACGCGATATCTCTAAGAAGCTGTTTGAAAAATCAATTTGGTTTTAATCGGCGAAGCATCAGACGCATCATTGCTATTTGAATCATCGTTTCGCTGGTCTTGGTGTATCG
>JBGTHN010000100.1:0-1740 GCA_041746235.1 Pyrinomonadaceae bacterium
GGTTTCTAAATCTCTGATCAAATCTTCTTTATCTTCGATCCCAACCGAAAATCTTATCAATCCATCTGAAATCCCTGCTTTTTCTCGTTCTTCTTTTGAGAGAGTTGCGTGGGTCATCGAAGCCGAATGTTGCAGAATTGATTCAACTCCGCCGAGCGATGTAGCAATCGAACAGATTTTTAAACTATTTATAAAATTCTTTCCATCTTCTATTCCGCCGACATCGAACGAAACCATTCCGCCAAACCCTCTCATTTGGTTTTTGGCAATGTCGTGATTTGTATGCGTGTGCAATCCGGGATAATAAACGGCTTTTACCTTCGAGTGAGTTTGTAACATATTTGCTATAGCATATGCGTTCTCGTTATGTTGTTTCATACGCAATGCTAGAGTCTTAATTCCACGCAAAACCAGCCACGCAACTTGCGGAGCGATTCCACCGCCAAATAATTTCACACCTTTTTTGTAGATTTGTTCAATAAATTCATCGCTTCCAACTAAAATTCCTGCTGATAAATCACTATGTCCGCCAAGATATTTTGTTGCCGAGTGCATAACAATATCTACACCAAGATCAATCGGATTTTGATTAAAAGGTGAAGCAAAAGTATTGTCAGCAACTGTTATTATATTATTTTCTTTTGCTATATTCGCAACGCCAGATATGTCTATGATATTCAGCAGAGGATTTGAAGGCGTTTCTATCCAAAACATACGTGTTTCGGGACGAATCGCATTTTTATAATTCTCCACATCGGTCGCATCAATAAAAGTTACATCAATTTCAAAACTTTCGGTTAGGTGCCTAAAAAGTCCTGTTGTGGTCGAATACATCGAATCGAGTGCAACAATGTGTTCCCCTGTTTTAACAAGACTTAAAATAGCGGCGGAAATTGCCGCCATTCCCGAGGCAAAAGCTATCGCAGATTCGCCATTTTCAAGTTCGGCAACAGCTTTTTCTAAAGCATTTTGTGTTGGATTTCCAAGCCGACTATAAAAATATCCGGGCTTTTCGTAGTTATGAATCGCACGACCTTCATCGGCATCTTCAAAGGCATAAGTCGAGGCATTGTAAATAGGAATTGACAATGCCCCGTGATTTTCGCTTAGGTTTTCACCTGCGTGAACTGCTTTTGTAAAAATTGATTTTTCACTCATTCACCTAATTTAACAGCAAACTGCCGATTTTGGCGAACCTTCAATGTTGACTGTTTCCGGAACAGGTAAACAACAGGTTGATGTTTCGTCTTTATTGCCTTCGGTATTTTCCAAAACAGTAAAAACTTCCCAATTATTTCCATCCGGATCTGAAACCCAAACTTTATCTTGCAAAGCATAGCAACAATCGGTATTCATTTCTTCAAGAGTTAAAAGACCTGTTTCCTGCCAACGCTTGCTAACTGCTTCGACATCTTTTGTTGAACCAACTTGCAAACCGAGATGCGAAAGTGAACCGCCTTTTACAAATTCAGATTTATTTACGCTTAAGTTTAACGGCGGATTGGCAACATCAAACTTTGCATAATCAGATTTGACCTTAACAGGCTCAACGCCTAACATTTTTGTATAGAATTCGATGCTTTTTTCAACATCAGATACATTTAACGAGATATGTGTTTTCATAATATTACTCCAAAATTAAATTTCATATATGCTTCAACACATATGTTAAAGCGAATATATTCTCTTAGCATCAATTTGTCAAGACAATTTTTAAATTTTTTGATAAAATAATTTTAT
>JBGTHN010000101.1:0-5948 GCA_041746235.1 Pyrinomonadaceae bacterium
GAGGTCAGGCATTTGTTTGTAAAAATAATCCGTCCCGCACATATGTATCAAAGTTTGTGTCTGTTTAGTGATCGCTTCGACGATTTCAGGATGGCAATGTCCCGTTGAACAAACTGCAACACCTGCATTGCAATCAAGAAATACATTTCCGTCAGCGTCTTCGAGCCATACACCGTAACCTTTTTCGGCAACTAATTTGTAATCGGGACGTGGATAACTCGGCGTTACATATTTTTCGTCTGCGGCAATAATTTCTCTTCCTTTTGGTCCGGGAAGTTCTGTTTTAATCTGTGGTCTTTTAATATCTGTTGTTGGTGTCATTTTAAATTTTCCTCTTTTCTAAATGGTTAAATGTTCTAGGTTAATTTTGCGGGTTTTTAATAGAGAAAAATTTAGTCGCCACCGTAAAGTTCGGGGCGTGTTGATGCAGGCTTAAGATTTGAAATACTTCTGGATGTCATATAAATATAAAGTCAATATAGCAAAACTGAATAAATAGTGCCAAACCTTTCGAGTATATTGTGTAAGAAATTTATTCCATTTAATTAAATCTTTTTGTAATATCTGCAGAAAAGTAACAGAATTTTTTTGGAATAAATTAAGTCTAAAGTTATTCGGAAGAGTTGATTGGTGTTACTAAAACCCGATCAACTCTTTTTCCGTCCATATCAACGATTTCATATATGTGATTTTCCCATTCGAATTTATCTCCGACCTTCGGAAGACTTTCCAGACGTTTTATCGTAAATCCAGCCAAAGTTTCATACATTCCGTGTTCGTCTGTCGGTAATTCTTTGATGTCTAAGATGTTGCAGAAATCTACGTTTGAAAGTCTTGCATCAAGTAGCCACGAGCCATCATCGCGTTGAACTGCACTTTCATTTAACACTCCGCCGACGGAAAGATCACCAACGATAGCTTTGAGAATATCGTTGGTTGTAACAATTCCGTGTGTTGAGCCGAACTCGTCAACAATGACGGCAAGGTGTGTTTTCGAATCACGAAATTGTTCTAAAACTGCAAGTGCAGTAGTTGTTTCGGGAATGAACAACGGTTGTTTTAGAATAGTTTCAATATCGAATTTTTTATCGGATAGCAGAAAATTTAAGATGTCTTTGGCTTTAATGAAACCTCTGACATTATCGAGTTCGCCATCGCCGACAAGTAATCTTGAGTAATTACAATTTTTTATCTGCTGGCGAATATCCGTGTGTGAATTCTGTAAATTTATCCAACCGATCTTTGTTCGTGGAGTCATTAGAGCTGTTATATTTTGATCATCAAGCCGTATGACGCTTTCCATTAACTCCTGTTCGGTTTCTTCCAAAACTCCGGCGGTCGTTCCTTGCAGTATGATCGCTTTGATCTCTTCTTCGGTAACTGATGCTTCGTCGGATTTTCCTTGACGCAAGATATTCAAAATTGCGTTTGTCGAAGTGCTTAGAAGCCAGACGACGGGAGCGGTTATTTTAGACACAAAATTCATCGGACGCGAAATTATTGCCGCGATATTTTCCGGTGCGTTGAGTGCGATTCTTTTCGGCACGAGTTCACCAATAACCAAAGAGAAATATGTGATTACTAATACTACTAATCCAAAACTTAACTGTTGTGCGTAAGGTTTTAGAACAGATACGTTTTCGATGAAAGGAACGAGATGAACTGCAAGTGCCGCACCACCGAATGCACCGGAAAGAACGCCGACGAGAGTTATTCCGATCTGAACTGTTGAGAGAAAACGATCCGGAGATTCGGCAATTTCGATAGCCGCTTTTGCTCCGAGATTTCCTTCATCAGCACTTTTTTGCAGACGAACTTTTCTTGCCGACACAACTGCAATTTCCGACATCGAAAATAAGCCATTGATAATAAGCAGTAAAAAAATTAAAAAAACTTCGAGACCGATCTGTTCCATAATTTATTTTAAACGATCTTACTGCTCATCATCATAACTTATTGTATCTGCATTTTCGTAATCATTAGTTGTTTTTCCAAATATCATCAGCCAAATATAACCGATAATTCCCGCGACCAAAGATGTTAGCAAAATTGCCATAATTGAACTGTTTATTATTTCTGCATCAGCTTTATAAGCCAGATTTGTAATAAAGATCGACATTGTAAAACCGATTCCCGCCAAGAAGCCTGCCCCGATAATGTGTTTCCAATTCAGACTTAAAGGCAGGCGACAAACACCTATTTTTACGGCAATAAAACTCAGCAAGGTTACGCCGATAACTTTACCGATCAACAAACCTGTAATGATTCCCAAACTGTTCGGCGAAGCAAGACTTGCAGCCCAATTTGCACCGATAATTATTCCCGTGTTGGCTAAAGCGAAAACGGGCATTACGAAAAATGCGACGGGTTTGTGCAGAAAATGTTCAAGTGTATAGGACGGTGATTTTTTGTCGTCGCGAATCGCCGTAAATGGAATTGTAAATGCGAGCAAAACTCCGGCAATAGTTGCGTGAACTCCCGATTGAAGCATAAAGAACCACATAACGGCACCGCCAAGCAAATATGGAATTAAACTGTAAATACGGAAGCGGTTAAGGATTACCAAAATTCCGAAAACTCCAAGCGAAAGTGCGAGATAAAATAGTGATAATTTTGAAGTGTAAAAAATGGCGATAATGATGATCGCACAAAGATCATCAATGACAGCGACTGCCGTTAGGAATATCTTCAAAGATGCCGGAATACGGCTGCCAAGCAGAGCTAGAACGCTCAAAGCAAAAGCGATGTCCGTTGCCATCGGAATTCCAAAACCTCTCTCTGTCGGCAAACCTGCATTGAAGTAAAAATGTAGCAACGACGGTAAAGCGAGTCCACCGAAAGCTGCAAATATCGGCAACAGAGCGTTTCTAAAGTTGGATAATTCGCCTTTGTAGAGTTCGCGTTTCAGTTCCAAGCCGATGAGCAAAAAGAACACAGCCATCAAACCGTCGTTTACCCAATAAGAAACAGTCAGACCGCCGAGATTTAATTTCCAAAAACTTAAATAAGTTTCTGAAAACATTGAGTTAGCGATAATCAGCGAAAGAATGGAGCAAATTATCAACATTATTCCCGCTGATTTTTCGTTCTCAAAAAACTCTTTGAATGTATCCGTTAATTTGATTTTTTGTATCATTTTTAATTACCTGACTGGAACGCAAGCGGCTCACTTGCACGCGTTTGCAAAAACGTGAAAATACGTGATCTAAATACAACTTTATTTGAATTAGAACCTTTTTCAAAAGCTCTCGCGTTTGTGCAAGCGAGCCGCTTACGTTCCAGTCAAAGTGAGCCACCTCGCGTTTCAGTCGTTTAAATTAAGGTTTCGGCACAATTTCTTTTGCTGCTTTTGGAAATATCAACGATGCGATTATTGATAAAGCGATAACCGAAACGATAAATCCGAGCGAATAGCTGATCGGGAATTTACCGCCAAAAGCATCGTTCAAATAGACCATTTTCAAACCGACGAAAACCAAAACCGTCGCCAGACCGAATTTCAAAAGATGGAATTTATCGATCACACCTGCGAGCATAAAATACATCGAACGAAGTCCTAGAATCGCAAAAATGTTTGAAGTGAAAACAATCAGCGGTTCTTTCGTCACGGCAAAGATTGCCGGAACACTATCAACCGCAAAAATGATGTCGGTCGCTTCCAAAAATATTAGTGCGATAAAAAGTGGTGTTGCGTAAAGAACACCATTTTTTCTTGTAAAGAAATTTTTCCCGTCAAACTCGTGCGAAACGGGAATGAATCTTTTAACGATACGTATGAGAAAATTCTTTTCAGGCTCGATCTCTTCGTGGCTAGTGAAAAACATCTTGATTCCGGTAAAGATCAGGAATCCGCCGAAAAGATAAATTACCCAGTGAAATTGCATCAATGCCGATCCGAGTCCGATGAATAATGCCCGAAAAAACAACGCACCTAAGATTCCGTAAAAGAGAACGCGATGCCTGTATTTCGGTGGAATTCCAAAATAGCTGAAGACCAGCACGAATATAAATATGTTATCGATCGAAAGTGAATATTCAAGAATGTATCCGGTCAGAAATTCCAGCCCCAAACGCTGACCTGTTTCCGCACCGAATTGGGCTGTTGCGTAACTATAGAAAATGAAATTAAAAGTTAACGCCAGCGTAACCCAAACGATGCTCCAGATTGACGCTTCTTTAAATGAAACAACGTGTGCTTTGCGATTGAAAACGCCGAGATCAATTGCGAGCATTATCAAGACAAAAATTGTAAAGCCTAAATAAAACCACCAGTAATCTGCAAAAGGAAATAGTGACATGTTTTTATCTGTTTCTCCTGTTTATCATAAAAATAAACTGTAATGTATTTCTAAGCACACGACAGTAAAAAAGTAAGAAGGAGTTTGTTAGAATCTGTTGTGTGAAAACTGAAACAAAACAAACTCCCGACGCTTTCGAAGAAGCGTTGAAAGGAAGCATACAAGGAACTCGCCACGCTCGCAAGTTTATTGCCCAATTCGTGGCAGCACTGCTGAAAGTGCGAAGTTCAAATCTGGTCAAAATCGCTAATGCGGTTGAAAATCAAGCGGAAGCGGATTCGGTTTATCGGCAGATTCAGAGATTTTTGAAAAATGAAAATCAAGTAATGATTGATTATCTGAAGCTGATGAAACTGGACGGGAAATTGAAGATATTGATTGACCGGACGGAATGGAAGTTTGGTGAGACGTGGATCAATATCCTGACTTTGAGCGTGGCATATAAGAATGTGGCGATACCGATTCTGTGGGAAGTTGTTAATCACAAAGGAAATACCAAAGCATCGGAAAACAAGGCGATTATCAAGCGATTAGTTGAGGAGTTAGGAGTCGATCGGATCGAAAGGATTTATGCAGATCGGGAATTCGGTAGCTATGACTTATTCGCCTATTTGCTGGAGCAGGAGATAGATTTTCATATTCGTTTGAAAAGGAGTCATAAAGGGAATGAAAAGAGTTTTGCAAAGATGTGGAAAAACGTCGGAGAAAGAGTGAAACTCAGAGGCAAGTTGAAGATTAGGGTTTTTGGTTTAGAGATGTATGTCAGTTGTGTGAAATATCAGAAGGACGGGAAAATGGAGTATTTGATTGTGGCAAGCAGTCAGGCGAACAAATATGCAATCGAAGAATACAAGGTGCGGTGGCAGATCGAAACGATGTTCGGATGCTTGAAAAGTCGGGGATTCAACTTTGAGGAAACGCATTTAACGATGCCGAAGAAAATCGGCAAATTGCTGATGTTGTTAGGTTTAGGATTATGTTTGGCAATGCTGATGGGCGAGTTTCAAGTGGAAGTGCTAAAGCGAGTAAAGATGAAAGTAAAAAAGAATAAAAGATATGCAAAAGTCTGTTCAGAATCGGATTAGATACATTGCAAAATGCTTTGTTCAATCAGAATAAACCAAAGAAATATAAACAGTTAGAGTTGTTTATTGATCTACTGTCGTGTACTTAGTCGTCTGCTTATCCAAGTTCTTATCAAAATATTCCTTTTGGATGGCAATATGAACGTGCGGATTATTAGTATTTCGATGGATTCCAGCTACCCAAGCTAATTTGTCTGCTCCAATTTCATTTTTTAACTTACAAAGAGCGTGTCGTGTGATCTGTTTAAGTGAACTTTGTTTTTCTTTTTCGTTATCTCCCAAACTTTCGTAGTCTTCGGGTTTCAATGAGATCACAAGATGCTGTAATTCTTCGTTTGAAGGTCGTTTATTGGATGTTCCGTTTTTTAGAAATTTGTTGGATTTCTCCACAGTTGATTGATTCGAATACTCATTGAAAATCTCTCGTGTTTTTGGTTCGCATGCGGGATCGGTTTTGCTGTGGGCAATGTAATGGATAAGTCCGCGAGAACTTGATCTTTTGGCTTGGACGCTAACTATAACTCTCATTATTATTATTCAACTTTTTGCTTGTCTGAAATTGGTC